>SUVZ01000052.1 GCA_015061765.1 Lentisphaerota bacterium | reverse complement strand
TGCCAAAGAGAGAAGTACTCAATGGAAAGCCGTATGCGGGAAATCCGCACGTACGGTTTGACGAGGGGGAAGTCGCATCGGCAACGCCGAGGCGTGGGTCTCTACTCTACAAAATTAGAACTGCTGATGGAGGCGGGTGCGTAATCGCGCTGGTTGCGGCGTTTGCGGCAAGTGTGGTGCTTGGTGCGGAGATCCATTTTACCGGGCCGTTAGCATCGCCAGGTATCGGACGGAAAACCATTCCAGTGCGCGTAATTGGTGCACCAGACGGAACGGTTGTTTCGGGTACGCTCAGATGCGGTTCCGCTAAGATTGCTACGCTACGGCCGTTTTGCGCCGACGAACTGAAGTTTAAAGTGAGGAAATACGGACTGTATACGCTCGATGTTGCGGCCGTTGGAAGTGATGGTATGACGAATGCGACGGTGTCGACCACGTATGCGGTCGTACCGCACATCAATGAGCGGCCTCGCACCTTGGGGACGTGCACTCACTTCGCGTTCGGCAAGGGATCGTATCCGCTTCTTTTCGACCTAATGCGCATGGCGGGGATATCGCGTCTCCGTGACGACATTTCCTGGGAATACATGGAGCGTTCGCCTGGAGTGTATTCCGTGCCCGATAACGCAGAGGCGTTTGTATCGCGGTGCGAAGAATACGAGATGAAGCCGCTTATCGTATTTGGATTTCCGAACGGGAAGTGCTATCCGAACGGATTCAAAGATAAGCCGTTCCCCACGGATGACACCACGAGAAAGGCCTGTGCGGACGCTTTGGCGTTCTTAGTGGCGCGTTTCGGAAAACGGGTCGAGGCGTGGGAACTTTGGAACGAGCCGAACTTTGCAGATCCGGTGAAAGACTACCTTCCTCTGCTGAAGTTCGTCTATCCTGCGGTGAAGGCTGCAAACCCCGCTGCCACACTTCTTTCATGCGGCGGAGCTGGAGCAGGTGGTGGTCCGGGCGGTGCCTTTATAGACCCGATATTACACGTCGGCGGGCAGGATTTTCAGGACGGTTGGACGATTCATCCGTATATGTCTCCTAACACTCCAGATTACGGCTATGATGCATCGGGCAGCCCAACGATTAAAATTGTGAACGTTGAAGAATCGTGCAAATATCTCCTTGGGAACGCAGCCAAGTACTTGCGGAGCGACAAAAAGCCGCTGGAACTGTGGGTTTCCGAGGTCGGCTGGTCGTCCGCGCAAAATTCCGACGATCTTCAAGCCGCGTACCTTGTCAGGTTGTTGCTCCTGTACCGTCGCCATGCTCCAGATACGCCCGTGTTCATCTACGATTTTCAGAATGACGGCGTCGATCCCGCAAACATGGAGCAGAACTTCGGGCTGATCCGCAAAGATTATTCGCCCAAGCAGTCGTTTCAGGCGATTGCCGTGGCGGCGTCGATGCTGAAAAACAGAGCATTCACCGACGCGTTGGTCGACGGGGAAGACTGCCGCATCTACGGCTATGGAGCGTCCGGCAAGGCCGAAGTGTATGCCGCATGGAATGTTGGCAAGTGCTGGAAGAAACCTGATGCACCGGCTATGCGAGAAGTCGAGGTAAAACTCCCCGCTGGCCGTTGGCAACTTGTCGACTGGCAAGGGCGGTTACTTCCGCTCAAGCGTGCGTCAGGCGGGAAGACGGTTCTTAAACTGGAAAACCGGCCTTCGTGGCTCATTGCAAGATAATTTCACCAGAAAGGTTGTGATATGATAAAAATACATAAAGTAATGTTGGCAGTCGCAGCGTTAGTCGCTGCCGGAGCAATGGCGGAGGATTACACCGCGTTCGTAGACACGCTCATCGGAGGGTCGTACCGTGGACACACGTTCCCTGGGGCGACTTGCCCGTTCTCTATGGTGCAGGCTAGCCCTGACACTGGGCATTGCAATTGGGATCACTGTTCTGGCTATGTGTGGGACGATCCTTGCGTGTATGGCTTCTCGCAGACCCATCTCAGTGGGACGGGTTGCCCTGATTTGGCGGATGTCCGCTTGCTCCCTTTCACGGGTGAATTCAAAGAGGCAGATCCGGCGGAGTGGCGTCTTGCAAAAGACTTCCGCTCGGAGAAGGGCGTGGCTGGATACTACACGGTCGCGCTGACGAACGAAGGTGTGCTGGCAGAATGTACCGCAACCCCTCGCGTGGGCGTGCATCGTTTCACGTACGCGGCCGACCGCCCCGTGAAACTGTTGGTAGACCTGCAGTGGGCCAACGCGGATCAGCGGCGCAAGGCCGTAGTCGCGTTCTCGAACGTTCTGGGAGACGATCGCCAGACTATCAGTGGCGGCCGCCAGACACATGCATGGTTGCGGCGGCACGCGTACTGGCACATAGTGTTTGACCGTCCATGGAACAAGGCGGTGAAACTGCCGAAGGCGGCGCTAGAAGAGAAAGGCGACCGCTATGTGTTGGAATTTTCACCTGGAGCACCGCTGGTCGTGAAAGTCGCAATCTCGACTGTGGATGCCGCCGGTGCCGCCCGCAACTATATCGCCGAGGCTCAGAACAAGGCTTTTGACGAAGTCCGAAATGCGGCACGAGACAGATGGAACGCGCTACTCGGCCGCTTCTCGGTGCCTGATGCCACTGTCGAACAGCGGACGGCTTTTTACACGGCTCTCTACCATCTCTTCATACAGCCTAATGACATTGCGGATGTCGATGGACGCTATCGTGGCGGCGATGCTAAAGTCGCTACGGTGGCAAGCGGTGCCTATTACACCGGGCTCTCCTTGTGGGATACGTTCCGTGCCGCGCATCCTTTTTACACCATGGCCGTGCCCGAACGCGTCAATGGTTTTGTATCGTCCATGTTGGGGCACTACAAGGCGTTGGGATTCCTGCCGGTTATTCCGTATTTTGGATGGGAATCGTTCTGCATGATAGGCAACCATTCCGTTTCCGTTATAGCCGATGCCTATCTCAAGGGATTCAGGGGATTCGATGTTGATCTAGCTTTCGAAGCGGTGACGAATTCGCTCACGGTGACCCACACATTGCCGGACGGACGGCAGAAAATAAAGGAGGATTGGGATCTGTACGACCGCTATGGCTATTATCCGTACGACAAGATCAAGGGCGAATCGGTGTCGCGCACGTTGGAGTGCGGATTCAACGACTGGTGCGCGGCTCAGCTTTGCGCGGCGCTTGGACGGGGCGATGAGGAGTTCTTCCGCAATCGTGCCGCCCGCTGGAAGAACGTGTTCGATCCGTCGATAGGTTTCATGCGCGGCAAAGACACTAACGGCAAGTGGCGGGATCCGTTTGATCCGTTCAGATTAGGCCACGGTGAAAACACTGAAAACGACTTCACGGAGGGCAATGCCTTCCAGTACACTTGGCATGTACTGCAGGATCCTGAAGGTCTTGTTGCTGCCATGGGCGGAAAGGCCGCATTCGTGAAGACGCTTGATTCGCTCTTCGTTCAGCCGGAGAGGACCGCCGGAATGGGGTTCATCGGGGATGTGACCGGCTTGATAGGACAGTATGCGCACGGCAACGAGCCGTCTCACCATGTGGCGTACTTCTATCGTTTCGCGGACCGTCCTGACCGTACGGCGGAGGTTGTGCGTGAGATATGCGACAGGTTCTATGGCGTAAAGCCCGGAGACCTGTGCGGCAACGACGATTGCGGACAGATGAGCGCGTGGTATGTGTTTGCGGTGATGGGCTTCTATCCGTTCAACCCGTGCGGCGGAGACTATGTCCTCGGCGCCCCGCAGTTCCCGAAAGTGGAAATGTCCTTGCAGAACGGCAAAAAGTTCGTTGTCAGGGCAGATGGAATTTCACGAAAGAACAAGTACGTCAAGTCGGTGCGTTTCAATGGTCGCCCGCTCGACGGATTTATCATCAAACACGCCGATATCATGAAAGGCGGGGAGCTCGTTTTCGAAATGTGCGACCGGCCGTAATAAGCCGGACGCCCGTTTGTTTCAATAATCACACTGGAGTGTGCAGGACAAGGAGTTTGTCATGAGTTGTCGTCAGTTATGCGTTGCGGTTTCGTGTGCCATTGCTGCGTTTGGAGCAAAGGCGGATAAAGTGTTCGAAGGATTGACGGAGGTGTCAGACGTATCCGTTCTCAATAATGCCGACGGAAATGTCGTGCTTGGGCGCGGAACTTTGAAGTACACCGGCAGTTCCGGCACCGTGTCTAAGAATATCGTTCTACAACCTTCTGGCGGCAACACCGATACGACCATAGACGTCGTTGACGCGAATACCGTCCTGACCGTCTCCGGAAACATGACGCAGCCTTCCGACGGGCATTTCTTGAAAAAGGGTGCCGGCACATTGCGCCTTTCCGGCACGGATTCCGGGCAGAGGCTCGGTTGCGGTTCTGGCAATATAAATACAGACGGGGATGGCACGGTGGCATGGGATGAAAATGGATATGCTACCGTCGGCATTTTTCCGTTCGTCCTCGCGGAGGGGCGCATCCTCGTAGACGGAAACGGCTCCCAGGTCGATATCGGAAACTCGGAGTGGAGCGACGCGAACATCGGAGGAATGCCGCGCGGAACCGCCGCGTCGGCGACATTCGAGGTGGCGAACGGCGCATTCGCCAGGTTCCACCACGGGTGGGCGGCGCTGTGGGGGCATGGCACTGAGGAGGCTCCGCAGGACGCAACGTTGTACGTCCACGACGGCGGAACCGCCAGGTTTGAGGGAAGACTGCGTTTATTGAATTTCGCGGAAGGCACCGGGACGGGGCGCATCCTGATCGACAACGGCCTGCTCGACGTTAACATGCTGCTCTACCACGACAACTGCGGCGGAGCGGAGACGTCCATCATCCTTACGAACAACGCAAGCCTCATTCTCCGGCTCAGCGACGATAACGGCCTGGAGGAGGTGTGCAACGCGAGGATGACGATGGATGTCACGCACTCTTCCACCGCGCAGATGTCCAGATTGGCGATAGACAACGCCGCCACCGTGCGCGTGAGGAACGGCAGCGTCTTGAAAAGCGACTACTCCAGGCTTGCCGAATTCAATGCGGGCTGGCCTCGCGGCAACTACTTCTTCGACGGCGGCACGTGGGGGTCGTGGACGACCGTCATCTCCGAATGGGGCGGGCTTTCGGAGAATCTCACCGTCGGCGCCGGCGGCATGGTGCTCCATACCGACGGCATTGCGTACCTCTCCGCCGTTCCGCGCGCCGCTTCCGGCGCGGAGGCCTCCGCGTCGCTGTCCAAGACCGGTTCGGGATCTGTCGCGTTTAGGGCCGGTACGGCATTGCCGCTGAACGTGGCTGACGGATTCGCGTCCTTCACGGAATGCGCGATGCTGCCGTACGCCCCGCAGAACGTGACGGTGCAGTCCGGCGCAGGTTTGGTCGCCGCCGGCGAAGGCGTTTTGAGCGGCAAGACAGTTTCGCTGACGGACGGCGCGAAGGTCGCCTTCTCCGCGAAAGGTGCGCGCAACGATTCGGGACATTGGGCATTTAACAACGGTGCTAGGCGGCTGACGGACGGAACGGCCGATCCGTGTTGCATGGAGGGCAACTGGTCGCACGGCTCGGCTTGGGTCGCCCAACGTCTGCGCGTAGACCGTTCTTTCACGCTTGCGTTTGAGACGGCCGGTACATGCGGGCAGACTGCGCGCGGTTCGCTGTTCGCGGTCTTCCACAATAGCCCGGACGGCACGTCGGCCATAGGGGAGAACTTTTCAGCGGTGGGACTTGACAAGAACATCAAGAACGGATTCGCCATCGGCGTGATACTGCACGATATGAGATTCTCGTGGGGCTCGAGCACCGGAGACGATTCAACGATCAAGTGGAAGGAGACGGACTACAATCTGGACCTTGGATTCTCGAACGCAGAAATGCTGGGCACGCACGAAGGGCCGACTTCGTGGCGCGTGGCGTACGACTGCGGTGCGCATACGCTCACGCTTCGGATCCGCACGGCCGGCGGGAAGGAGACGTCGTACGTCCGCGGTAATGTGGACCTCGCGTCTCTGTGCGGCGGGAACGAAGCGTATTTCGGATTCGCATCCGCCAAATGGGACCAGGAGTGCTTCTGGGGCGGACAGGTTGCGAATCTGCGCGAACTGGGCGGCGAAGAGCGCGGCGTGGTGCGTACTGGTGGTGGACTGACGGCGCCTGCGGGCGCGGAAGTGGCCATAAGCCTAGCTCCAACAGAATTCGCAAACGGCTTCACCGCAGGTTCGCTTTCATACGGCGACGGCACGGTGCTGAACGTTTCCGAAAAGGCGATGCGCGCTTCCGGGGTGCCTGCGTACGTGGCTTTCGACTCGCTGACGGGATCGGGAACGCTCGTGAAGAAGGGCTCGGGCAATCTCGGTTTCCAGCGTCCTCCGGCGAACGCAGCGGCGAATGTGCGCATTGCTGAAGGCGGGTTGGTGCTTCGTAAGGAGCCGCTGGAGCCGCTTTCCGCCAGTCCGTGCGGCGGCTGGTCGTTCAGCAAATCCGCGGCGCAGGAGTACCTGCCGTCCACCGACTTCTGGTCCGCCTCGAACGGTATCCGTCTGGGGGCATCCGGATCTGACAGCTTCGACTACATCAACAGCCGCAGCCGCGTACGGGTGGCCGGCGACTGGCGCATGCATTTCAAGGCGGGAACGCTGGACAGGGATTCCGGCACGCGGTTCTACATGGTGCTTCACGACAACGCCAAGGGTGTCGAGACGCAGCCTTCGGACATCAGTCTCAGGCAGGACAACTCGCGAGACAACAACCGCTTCGTCATGTTCTGGTACTTCGGCGAAGTCTGGGAGGGTTGGAAACAGCGCATGAATGCGGACGGTGTCCCGCCGGAAGGGCAAACCCCGTGGCTTGCCGACGCCGACTACGGCCGTCGCTATGACCCCGTCAACTTCTGCACTGCCATTGCGGAAAATGCAGGGCTTGTCGATGTGACAATCGAACACGATGCGGAATTAAAGAGGGTGCGATGCATACTTGAGCAGGGCGGAAACTGCGTCACGAACGACTTCGAGAACATGACCGTCTCTCCCGTGAACGACGATGGCTGCGCATATATCCATTTCAATCGCGATCCGGAGGGCAAGCCCGCCCGCATCGAGATTACGGACTTCTCGTTCGAGCAACTTGATTCAGAGGACGTCTTTGCGTCCGCTCCGTACGCCGCCGCCGTGAAGATTGATGTCGGCGCGGGGACAATTTCGCTTGATTCTCCGGTGGCAGGTGGCATTTTTAAGTTGGCTGAATCGCTCGCGGTTGCGGATGGCGCAATAGTACGCGTGTCGTCGTACGATAAGGCGGCGACGCTCGATTTAGGGGTGCCTTCGTGCGCAGGTGATACACTTTCCATTAATGCCGATGCGAACAGCACCGTCAGAATCGCCGCGTTGCCTAATGTAGTATCGAAGATGCTCGTGGACGGCGGAACATTTGAGTTGCCGGCGGGAATGAATGCGTCGAACGCCAAACTGGAGTTGCTTAACGGGGCTAAGATCCGCACGTCCGGAAACATTGCAATTGGGCGCGTTTCGGTGAACGGAGCGTTACAGTCTCAAGGGGTGTACACCGCTGGAAATTGTGCATTTGTCGAGGGCGACGGCTCCGTAAGAATCGGTCGTGGAATGGTTATGATCTTAAGATGACGGCATCGAAAATAAAACTGGCTGTGCATAAGGGGCCTTTTATGAATGTCCTCAACAAAGTTACGGTCGTTATGACCTTGACGGGTGTGTTGAAGCTTGGCGCCGAGGTTGCCAGAGATTGGGAGAATCTTGCGGTTAATTCCATCAACCGTTTGCCGGCGCGCACTTACTCGATGCCGCTGGTGGATGAAGATGCCGCTTTTTCCAGTCAGCTCGAGCCGGATACGCCGTGGAAGAAGTCTCTGAACGGAACTTGGCGCATTTCGTGGGCAGGAAACCCCGATTTGCGAGTGAAGGATTTCTGGAAGAAGGATTTCGATGATTCTTCATGGTTCTCCATTCCCGTTCCGAGTTGCGTGGAAATGCACGGTTTTGGCAGCCCCGGCTATACTAATGTGCGCTATCCCCACAAGGAGTCGTGGCCGAGGATATTTGACCGACAGAGTGGTAAGGCGGACTACAATCCAGTCTCTAGTTTCCGCAAAGAGTTCACAGTGCCGAAAGAATGGGTGGGCCGCCGGGTGATTCTCCGGTTTGACGGTGTTTACTCCGCTTATTATGCATGGGTGAACGGCCGGAAGGTGGGGTATTCGGAAGATTCCAAGCTTCCTTCGGAATTTGACATTACCGAATATATCTGCAAAGGACGCAATGTTCTTGCGGTCGAAGTCTACCGTTGGTGCGACGGCAGTTATCTTGAAGATCAGGATATGTTTCGTTATTCGGGCATATTTCGCGATGTGACGCTGTGGGCGATGCCGAAAGACGGCATCTGGGATTTCAATGTGAAGACTTCGCTTTCGTCCGATTACAAATCGGCTACGCTCGCAGTCGAGGGCATTTTTGGCGAGTGGTCGGCAACGCTGTACGATGTGGAGCGAAAACCGGTTGTCGCATTTTCGGATGCAAGGAATATCGCAATCCCTGCCGTGCGTTCCTGGTCGGCGGAAGATCCTTATCTCTACACGCTCGTGGTGCGCAAGGGGGATGACATTCGTATGCGACGCATTGGCTTCAAAACGCAGAAAGTAGTCGGCAACACCATTCTTGTCAATGGCAGGAAGGTTAAGTTCAAAGGCGTGAACCGCCATGAAACCAATCCTAAAAACGGACGTGCAATATCGCTAGACGACATGATTGCCGATATCAAGCTCATGAAGCGTTATAACATTAACACAGTGCGTACCGCCCATTACCCCGATCATCATCTCTGGTATGATCTCTGCGACCGTTACGGTATCTATCTTTGCGCCGAGGCGAATGTCGAAGGGCATGAACCTGATTATTTCGAGAAGGGGCTGGGGCGTTTCCCCGAATGGGCTCATTCGATAGTCGAACGCAACGAACGCCACGCGGTTTTTTATCGCAACAATGTTTCTGTCACGCTCTGGTCGCTCGGTAACGAAACGGGGCACGGCGACTGTTTTCGCAAGGCATACGACGCCGTTCGCAGGGCCGATTGCACGCGTCCTGTCCATTGGGAACGCGGCAATTCCGATGTCGATGTGGATTCATGCATGTACCCCACGGTAGAGTGGCTCAAGTGGCGTGGTGAATTGGGCAACAAGCCGCGCGGCGGCGAGCCGTTGTATGGCAGACCCAAGGAAAACGGACAGTCTGCAGGGAAACCGTTCTTTCTTTGTGAATATGCGCACGCCATGGGTAATGCTATTGGCAATTTTCAGGAGTACTGGGATGTGTTTTATGCCTATGACTCTCTTACTGGTGGGTGCGTCTGGGATTGGATTGATCAAGCGGTTTGGAAGTATACCGACCGTATCGATTCGCTCACCGGCAAACAGGAGCGGTATCTCTCCTATGGCGGTGACTATGACGAGCAGCCTAACGATGGGCCGTTTTGTAACAACGGAATTATTGATCCCGAGCGCAATGTGACCGCCAAGTTGATCGAGGTTGGACATGTCTATCGCAATTTGGTCGTCCGCAAGACGGAAAAAGGTCTTGAACTTGAAAACCGCTTTTGCTTCACGCGTGCCGACGCCTATGACGGCCGGTGGGAGTTGCTTGCTGACGGTAACGTCATAAAATCAGGTGAATTTGCCGTGCCTCCGCTCGAGCCTCTTTCTAAAGGAATTATTTCCATTCCTGAGGCTGTTGCCGTGCTGGGCGCCGAATGCATGCTCAACATAAGTTTCCATGAAAAGCACGATACGCTTTGGGCGGAAAAAGGCTGGGCTCTAGCCCGCAACCAGATAGCGCTTTCGCCGCGTACGGGCTTTTCTGCCGCCGAGAATACACCGGATGTCGAAATCAAGGAAAATACAAAGCAGGTTGTGGTTGTTTCCGGTGTAACGAAGGCGGTCTTTGATCGTGCGACCGGAACACTTTCCGAGCTGACCATGAACGGCAGGCGCATCGTCAAAGATTTGAAAGGCGGCATTGCTGCAGGTCCTCGTCTTACCTGCATGCGGGCGCTTGTCGATAATGATATTTGGCTTAGGAAGGGGATGCCCGACGAAAATGGCAGTATTTATGTCTCCGGCCTTACGCAGCTTCGCTACCACGCCCGTCCGATTACGGTCAAGAATGGCAAGGTGACAACCTCGTTGATGGTCAGCGGCTCGAAATCGGCCGGATTCACTCATGAAACGGAATGGAGTTTCTCGACCAACGGTTCGGTATCCGCCGTGCACAAGGTGGTTCCGTATGGCACGATGCCGACGGCACTTCCGCGTCTTGGAATGTCTTGGAAGCTCGATGATGATCTGAAGAATATGCGTTGGTACGGGCGCGGCCCGAGAGAAAATTATATTGATCGTCTGACCGGTTCGTTCTTTCGGGTTTGGGAGTCCACTGTCGAACAGCAGTTCGAGCATTACGTCCGTCCACAGGATAACGGCTACAAGTGCGATGTACGCTGGGTGGAGTTGACGGATGATGGCGGAAGTGGCGTGCGCTTCAGTGCCAGTGAGCCGCTTTTCGTGCAGGCGAGCCATTTCGGGTGGGAGGATCTTGAGTTCGCCCGTCATCGCAACGGTCAGCAACGGATTTACGCACCTCTTCTGCCGCGTAAAGAGATTTGTCTCAATCTCGACATCCGTCAACTGGGTTTGGGCGGCGCAAGCTGTGGACCGCGTCCAATGGACAAGTATATTTTCCCGATCCAAACTGAATCTTGGACCGTGCGCATCGATCCTGTTCTGTCCCGTTTGACGGATTCTTCTGTCGCGCATGATTGATAGGATATAATTTCCATAATGAAAAAATCTGATTTTATCTTTGCGGAACTTTACGGAAGGTATCCTCAACTCGATCAGTGCCGCGTCGATATCGAGGCGGCGTTTGAACTGCTGCTTTCCGCTTATCGCGGGAACGGCAAAGTTCTCGTATGCGGCAACGGCGGCAGCGCTTCCGACGCCGAGCACATCTGCGGTGAACTTTTAAAATGCTTCAATAAAAAACGCCCAGTACCGGCGGAAATCGCGGCAAAGCTCGATCCCGCGCTCGCATCGCGGCTTGAAGGGTCGCTCCCGGCCGTTTCGCTGGTGTCGATGTCGGGCATCGTCTCCGCGTTCGCCAACGATGTTTCGTGGGAAACCGCGTTCGCCCAGCAGGTACTGGGGCTCGCTTGCCCCGGGGATGTCCTCATTTCGCTCTCCACGAGCGGCAACAGTTCCAACTGCGTGGCGGCATCCGAGGTGATGAAGGCGAAGGGCGGCAGGACTGTCGCGTTCACGGGCGAGAGAGCATCGCGACTTTCGGGCGTATGCGATGTGACGATCCGCGTTCCTGAAACCGAAACCTACAAAGTTCAGGAACTGCATCTGCCGGTATACCATGCGCTTTGTGCGGCTGTCGAGGAGGAACTTTTCTGATGAATATCGGTCTTGATATCGGAGGCACCAAGTGTGCGGTTTCCACGGGTAAATGCTGCGAGGGCAGAATCGAAATCCTTTCCCGCGATGAATTTCCGACCAAAGGTCTGACTTGGCGCGAAGTGCTTGAAGAGTTTTCAGCGCGAATCGGAAAAATCGTCTCCGGACCGGGCGAGCCGCTTGAAGCAATAGGCATAAGCTGCGGCGGTCCGCTCGATTCAAAGCGCGGGATAGTGCTTTCGCCGCCCAATCTTCCGGGTTGGGACTCGGTGAGGGTGGTCGAGTTTTTCAAAGAACGGTTCAACGTGCCGGTAGCGCTCCAGAACGATGCCAACGCCTGTGCGCTCGCCGAATATCTCTACGGTTCCGGGCGCGGGGTGAGAAATCTCGTGTTCATGACCTTCGGCACGGGGCTCGGTGCCGGCATCATCATCGACGGCAAGCTGTATTCCGGCGCCAACGACAACGCCGGCGAGATCGGACATATCCGCCTTGCGCCGACCGGTCCGATAGGTTACAACAAGGAGGGGAGCGCGGAAGGTTTCTGTTCCGGAGCCGGAATCGCCCGGCTTGCGAAAATCCGCAAGGGACTCGATCTTACCGCCAAGGAGATATTCGCCCGGGTGCGCGCGGGCGACCCGGAATGCACGGAGGTGTTTCGCGAATCGGCCGAGAAGCTGGCGACGATACTCGCGTTCACGATAGATATTCTCAATCCCGAAGTTATCGCTCTCGGCGGCGTGTTCATGCGCAACGCCGATCTTTTCATGCCGGTCGTGCGTCCGATTCTCGAGCGCGAGGCGCTGCCGTTCGCGTTGGAAGCTTGCCGTATCGTTCCGGCGGGACTCGGTGAAAACATAGGTGATTATGCGGCGCTCGCCGTCGCGGGAGGAATTGCGGAATGAATCGTAAATATCTGTTGCCGCCGCTTCTGGCGGGTTTCTTCGTGATGGGGTTCGGCGACATCATCGGCACGGTGATGAATCAGGTCAAGGCCGAGTGCGCCGAAAACGCCGACGCAATTTCGTGGCTGATGCCGATTTTCGCCTATGTGTGGTTTCTTGTGATTTCGATTCCCACCGGCGTGGTTGCCGGGCGGATAGGGCGAAAGAACACGGTCCTTCTTTCTCTCGCCGTCACGGTGGCGGCGATGGCGGTGGCGTTTTCCGCCGGTGCTGAAAGATGGTATCTTTATATCGCGGCGTTTGCGCTTGTCGGTATCGGCAACACGATCATTCAGGCGGCGCTTCCGGCGTTGATGTCCAACGTGGTCGAGCCGTCGCAGATTGCAAGCCGCATATCGCTCGGGCAGTTCGTCAAGGCGCTTTGCGCGGCGCTTACGCCGGTGTTCGTTTATCTGACCGCCACGCTGCTCGGCAACTGGAAGTTGCTCTTCCCGCTTTACGGTGCACTCACCGTGGTCGCGGCGCTTTGGTTGTGGTTTGCCGAGGTTCCGGACGAGCGTGCCGCCGGTGCCGGGGCGCAGCCGGTATCGAAGACCACTTTCGGAGGATGCTTCGCGATGCTTAAAGAGCCGTACGTGGCGGCGATGACCGCCGGGATACTGTTCTCCGTCGGGGCGGATGTCGGATTTTCGGTGGCGATACCGGAGTATCTCAAGAATGTTTTTAAGGTGGAGACCAATCTTGCGGGCATGGGGCCGACGGTGTATTTCATAGCCAAGACTGTGGCGGCGTTTGCCGGGGCCGTGATCTTCGCGAAAATATCGGCGGCCAGATGCTTTCCTTGGTGCATGGGTTTAGGCCTCGCCGCGACGGTGGCGGTTCCGTTCGCTCCGGGCGCGGTCGCATTCCTCGCAATCGTCGCTTTGGTGGCGTTGCTGACGGCGAACAGTTTCGGAATGTGCATGGGGTTGGCCATCGAGCGCTTTCCGGAGAAGGCGAATGAGATTTCATCGCTGATGGTTATGGCTATCGTCGGCGGAGGTATCGTTTCCGCAGCGCTTGCCAAGGCGCAAGCGGCATTCGGTCCGGTAGGTATCGTCGCGACGCTCGGCGTCTGCATCGCCTATCTTTTCGCCCTCGGCCTTTTCGTTTCGTTCAGGAAGAACTGAGCGCGAAAAATCGAATCTGTTATGCCGCCCCGCCGCGTCTGCGGGCGCGACGCTGGAACAACGCGCGGAACATCTGGGGTTGAACATCTAGGGTTGAATAATTGGGGTGGGACCCTGAAAAGAGTGATAATTTCGCTCGTGAATCTGGTGGTTTTGTGAAATAGCGTTTTTTAGAGATACATAAGATTTCGTCCGAGCCGTAATCTTGCTAATCCTCTCAGAAACCGTAATCTTGAGAATCAGTCCAAACCATGTTCTCAGCATCATTTGCAGCTGGAAAATGGAACATCTGGGGTTGGACCTTTGGAAATGTGTAATTTTTAGACGATTAGTTTGCCTTTTGTTGTTTATCTGCTAGAAATAAAATTTTGTGAAGATTCGCTTGCATTATTCAGATGGTTATGAGACAATTTGCGCAGTTCCCTTGGGATTGAGTTCCGTCGGCGGGCGGATATAAGTGGGGATCCGTCGTTGTCTGCG
>SUVZ01000051.1 GCA_015061765.1 Lentisphaerota bacterium | reverse complement strand
GCCAGAAAGAAGGTCCAGCATATACGCATCAGGTAGCGTTTCACGTACAAGAGATGATTTTCCACACTGGCGAGGCCCGAACAAAAAACATGACTTTTTCTTCAGGACAGAGGCTACATCAAGTTTACGTGCAATATACATGGTTATGTCATTTATTCGTGCTTTTTTGTAGAAACGGCACAGATTGTAGCACAACTTCATTTTCAAGTCAATTGCAATTCGCCGACATAGTTGGCGAATTTACAGTAAAATCGCCAACTATGTCGGCGATTACCCTTGGCATGAAGATCACTTGACCCCTTTTATATCGCTTACGATGCCGGAAATCCTCATTGCCGCCGAGCATTGAAGAAAGAAATACCTCCCGTTAGAGTACGAAATTGTCCTGTATGGGTAAGCGAGTTTCCCTGTATTCCTAAAAGAATGGGTCTGTACGGGCAACGCAAAGGGTCAGTACGTACTCGCTCGAAGGTCGGTACGTACTTCGCCGAGCACGTACTTTCTGCAGGGGTCCCACATCGAGTACAGAGATTTTTAAATGTTGCCAATAATCAATGCCAATTCCCAATTAAATTAGGCAATGACAACATTGGTACTGGCTACAATACAATAACGAGCAATATCATCAGGATCACCAAAGTTTCCCAACTCGTCAACAAAAACACTTATACTCTGGCAACCGACCCGTATCGTCTATGGAATTCCTATTCGGAACTGACACCTCTACCGTCAGCATTCGGTGCCACTTGCGAAGATTCACCGTTGCGGCACAAGAGCGAAACCGTCGGCAATCACAACTCCGCGGGACTTCGATGCAATGATCTTGAGCGTTGCGCCGGGCGCGAGTTCAAACTCACCAGCCTCTTGCCAAGTGCCAGTTCCAATGCTCTGGTTCACAGCGATGCTTCTTACGGTCCCTCCCGAGAATATCTCAAGAGTCGTCGCGGACTCCGTCTTCAGAGAATGCATGTAGGGCACACGCCAAAGAAGTCTGAATTTTCCCGCCTTTTTAACCGGCAGCGGATAGGTTATGTCACCAACCCCGGTATTGTCCGTGAAATCCACTCCCCAACCATATCCACCAGGAGGATAATGGGATGACATCCCGACCTGTTCCCCGTTCGCATTATGAATGCTTTTCCATTTTGCGCCAATGACGACACCAGGCATTTCATCATCAACTATTATCCAATCCTTCGTTGCGGGATCGGGATTACCCGGGAAATCGCCGCCCAGATTCCGCTGCAGTTCACGCACAAGGCCCTTCTTCCATATGTCACGGGGTTCGCATCCGCGCGCCTTGCACATTGCCGCCGCCTCACCCGCCGCACACCCAATCTGGGAAAGCGTATTGATCACGCGGGGACCGCCCAGACCGACATGCGTACAGCTGAAGCACCTGCCGGCCATGAACAGGTTGGCGATATTCCGCGAATATATCGAACGGTACGGAATCCAGTAGCGGCCGTAGTGCGGCTGACGGCACGTCGTGAGGAAATCCACGCCCGGCTTGAAATCGTCATAGTGCAGATCGACGCTCCAGGATCCGGCGGCAATGGCATCTTCGAAAAGACGCGTTTCCGTGACATCCTTTTCGGAGTATATCCAATCGCCAAGCAGACGGCGCGACTCGCGCTTGCCGAGCAGGAACGGCACATTGTCCAGAACAAGACGCGAATTCACCGGATTCTTCTTTGCCAGCGAGAATGCTCCGTAGATGGCCAGCAGCAGACGGTCACGGACGGCCTCGCCTTCCTTGATCACGTCTCTCCTGATGCCGTATTCCCAGTTCCATTCACCGCGCACAGCCTCAACGCCCTGTGCATGCCTCTCAGCCCACGGAGCAGAAAACGGAATGTCCGTGTTCGCGGAATCACTCGTCCACATCAATGAGGCCCCCAGAGTCTGGCCGTCAGCCTTCTCAGGAGCGAAAGACTCGTCAAACTCGTTGCGAGCCTCGCGTCCCATGCGCCAGTCCGCACCGGCGAAATATCCGAGCCACCCGTCACCCGTAGCATCGCAGAAGAGCGGAGCACGGAACCGCACGATGCGATTGCGCTTCCAGTCGAGCGCCTTGGCCGCCACAATTCTGCCGTCGCCCGTCTCGGCGGCGAACACCCTTGTGCAGAGATGCAGCCCGAGCGTCTTCTCGTCCTGGACGATGCGCATGCGGTTTGCGTCTGACAGAACCATGTTCGGATTGCGGTTCATGAACCAGCCGCGCAGTTCACGGACGAGCGGATACTTGGACTCGCCCGCCGACCAGACGCGAATCTCAGAGGATCCGTTGCCGCCAAGGACAGGACGGTCCTGCACAAGCGCAACCTTCATCCCGCGGCGCGCGGCCGCCACTGCGGCGCAAGTTCCGGGCAATCCGCCTCCCACAACCACGAAATCCGCGTCGACAGTTTCATCCTCCTCCGAGGTGCGGATATCCAATGGTCCGCTCGGCACCGAAGTCCCCGAACCTTCTTTGACAAGCACAATGCCTGCACAACGTCCGTCAAATCCATCCTGGTCAACCAGAGCAATGCAAACGCTCCCGGCCCCCAGCTGCACCGTGCCGCCGTCCTCCCATGCCCATTCGCCCTGAGACACGCCGAACGTGCGCGGCAGAAGGCTTCCGCCTACGCGCACCTTGAATGAGCCCGCTCCATCCGTCCACTTGCGCGAACGCACCCAAACCCGCCACTCGCCCGCATCAGGCACATCGACGCGCGCCGTCGCATCGAGAACGCGGATCCCACAGCCGTGCGCAAGCAGATACGGCGACCCCATGATATCCATGAACTGTACATCAAGTTTCCATCCTCCACATTCAAAACACTGCGGATACACGTTCACGCGATTTACCGAATCTGCGAATGCAATCAAAGAAAACACGCCTGCCACAGCCGACAGGAGGATCCTCACTCTATTTTTCATTGTGTTCATCAGCTTCACCTCAAAAATGACCGACGTACAATAACACCTTCTATTTCCACTTATATGATTCCGTCACCACACTCCCACCTCAAAGATGCGGGCGGACGGAGCTCCGTAGGTTTCCGTGACGGTCACGCGCACCTCGCGCACGGTCCTCGGAGCGAACCTGTGGACCGCAAGCCTGCGCCTGTTCGCCTTGACGTCCGCCAGCGTTTCCCACGCGACGCCGTCCGTGGACGTCTCCACCCTGTATGCCCGCACCAGCGTCGGCGGCACGCGGTGATGGACCCACTTCGAAGGCAGGAAGAAATCGGAGTCGAAAACAACCCTGATTTCAGACGCCTCACGCTTTTCGGCAAGACGAATCGTCACGGCCTGCGGAAGGTCGCAGCGAGGATCGGAAACCCATTGGCGGCTTGTCCCTTTAGGCTGATGGTTAATGAGTCCATACCCCGTATCCTCCACAATCTTCACGACGTCACCGTCGTCATCCGGCAGCGTGCGGATGCCGCCGTCCACGACGTTGGCCGCCGCATTCCCCTCTTCTTCGCTTGTTGCGGACACCGTGGCTCCGAGCGCGAGATTCGAAGGATCTCGCTGCGTATATCCGGGAACGAGCTGGTCATCGCGATGGAGAGTTCTGCGCAGTTCGTTGATATGCGACTTTCCATACTCGCGCGGCGCTACGCCATGACGGATGCAGCCTGCGGCGGCCGTGCCGACGGCCTGACCCATGACGGCGCATGTCGCGGAAACGCGAAGCGTTCCCAGCCCCACATGGGAGCAGGAGACGTTGCGCCCGGCCATGAACAGGTTTGGCACGTTCACCGAATAGAGAATGCGGTACGGAATTCCCACCGGACGCGGAATTTCAGGGCTTTCAAGCCTCCATGCGCCGTTACCTTTCGCATTGTCCACACCGAGCGGGTCATGGGTGTCAAGCGCCCATCCGGTGTGGCCGATGCTGTCGTACGGATCTACCTTTACGTATGCATCTTTCTCGGTGAAAACATAATCGCCCAAAATGCGCATCCCTTCACGTCGGCCGTTCATGTACGGAAGCGACACAAGCTCGTGCTTTGCGGCAAGATCACGGATCTTCTTGTCCGGAGTCTCGTTTTTCATCCAACCCCAGTAAGCCATGAAAATACGTATGAGCGTATCTCTCGCCAGTTCGGGATCTTTGCAGTCGTCAAGCTCGCCGCGGTGCTCCAGCCACCATTTGAAGCGCAGTCCGTCCGACTTGCGGTAAAAGCCCTCGGGGAACGGATAAACCCAGTCGGGCGTCCGGAACGGCACATCATTTCTGCGCATCACCATGCGCGGCAGACCGTAGCCGCCGAGCAGACATCCGCTCATCGTGGTCATATCCGGCACGTCCGGCGCGCAGGATTCACCGTACTTCTCAACGCCTTCGCGCCCGTACATGAACTTTGCGCCGGCGAAATATCCGATCCAACCGTCACCGGTGGTATCGGCGAAGAGCTTTGCACGAATTCTCGTGCGCACGCCTGTGAGCGGATTGCGTCCGAGCACGGCGGTAATCTTCTCGCCTGACTTCTCAACGGCGTAAGCGCGCGTGTTCATGAAAAGCGTGAGATTCTTTTCCGCCGCAGTCATCTCACTGAATACACGGGAAAAGGAAAGGTCGTTTCCTTTAGCCGCATACGCCTTGGAAAGAACCGCCTCTTCGATAATGCCGCCTTCACGATAGCCGAGATGCCAGCCGGAACCGTTCAGCAGCACGCCCAGTTCGCTCGAGATGTTTCCGCCGAGGACGGGGCGATCCTGGACAAGCGCGACCTTGAGCCCGTGACGCGCCGCGGCGATGGCCGCCGGAACGCCGGCAGGCCCCCCGCCGACAACTACAAAATCGAATTCTCCCCCGTCCGCGACATCGGCCGGCATGCCGGTGCAGAGATCGCGCTGGCGCTCAAGTTCCTCTGCCCCATCCGCAGGCGAGAACGAAGAATCGCGCGAAAGGACAATCGCATCGCAGCGGGCGTACGCGCCGGCAAGATCGACGAGTTTCAATTGCGCCGTCCCCGACGGAAGCTCGACCTCGCCGGCGTATTCCCATGACCAATCGCGCCCTGATGCGCCGAAAATCTTTTCAATGCGCCGCCCGTTCACTTCAAGAGCAAACCGACCGGGATGAAACTCCGGCACCCAATCTTTAGTGCGTGCCCATACCTTGTATTTGCCGCTCTTGGCAACATCCAGTTTCGTTGAAGCAACGGCTGAAGGCTTGCCCACTCCGGGAGCGATAAGGTAACCCGACCCCATCTTGTGGGCGAACTGAGTATCTAAAAGCCATCCGCCGTAGTCGTCGAAGTTCTCGGCCTCCACCCAATAGACGCCCTTCACGAACTCCCGGACGGCGGTCTTTGGCGCCTTAAGCTCCCATGGACGATCCACATCCACGCCTCCCGCATTGGAAACGGCTGAAACAGCCGCGAACAGAAGAACCGTCATCATCGTTTCGATCTTCATTTTTCACCTTTCCTCAATTATGATCGTATAACCGCAACAACCTGCTTTTCATTTCACAGATGAGCCTCTAATTATAGCAATTTTCCCGTATGCTTGGGCTATGATTTCCCTGTAGACAAAATAACCTCAGGCCAAGCTTCGATTCTATGAAACAAACATGGCAGAACGACACATTTACACGTCGCCGCCACTCATCCGATAGACGCGCGTTTCACCTTTTTTCAAAAATTCAGTGATTTCTTTCACGCCTTTCCGACATGAGGACAAGCCAAAAACCTCCGACACATCACACATCCGCGGCAAAATGATTTTCTTCTCCCCGTCAGACGAAGCATGAATCATAACAAAGTCTCGGCCTGCCATGAATGTATCGTCCGAATCCAGCCATACGTGCGCTCCCGCCGAGCGGAAGGTCTCACGCAAGCCGTCTGGATTGTCAGGTATCGGGAAATACACGCTCCGCCAGCCGGTGGCATCAACCGCCACATCGTGCTCCGCTACGAACACACGTGAATATCTGCCGGTTGGAACGGGGTAATACTCTGCCATCTTAAGTCCTGTAAGATCATGGATAAGGTCCACAGAGTTGGTGTTTCCGTCGGAATATCCCGAAGCGTACGCCCATATTGCGGTTTTCCCGGCGCGCCTGACACAGTCCTTGATCTTATTTCGCAACTCTGGCTTAACAGTTATTGCATTGGGGAAGAAATAGATTTTGTAGTCAGGGAGACGAGGGTCGGCGATATCTTCCAGAACATACGAATCGAATGTGACACCGCACCGCGGCAGCAGCTCAGCATGAAGATTCACCTTCAGATCGTGGCGCAGATTCTGCACATGGGCACCGGCGCTGGTCGCATATTCGCCATACGAGGTAAACACGGCTATGTCCGCCGGCTTCCATTGAGCCGTGTCCAATGTCTCGCGGCCAAGCTCGACACCCCGCTTCACCGTCTCCAGCATCTGCGGATGCGAATACGACCTGTTTCCGCCCAGAAGGAACCACCAATGCTCCCAGCCTCCTGCAAGGCATTTTCCGATAGACCTGCGCATGAGCGACAAAGCCTCATCCAAAGGACGACGACGGGTTACGTACGGAAAGCTGCGGTCGGCATCGGAAAGGAATGTCCGGAAATCCGTCTCCTCAAAATAAACGCAACCGTGAAGCCGGTACGATCCCTGCACATACGACTGGGATCGGCCGGTCTCCCCGATCTCCCGTATCGTGTGGTAGTGCGGCGGCGCGGCGCAGAAATCGAACTTTCCCGTTTCAAGGGCAATCGCCAGACTCTCGTGAGACAGCGAATAATATCCCAGAAACGCACCGATCCATTTCTGCCCCCGGGTCAATTCTCTCATGTAATCCGTCGCTTCCACCATCGCATGCACAACACTGTCCGACATTTCCTTGACAAGACGCTTACGCTCGGAAATCACATGCTGCGGCGGCAGAGGATCGCGGACATCCCAGTCTACCTTGGGTAATGTTTTAATGTATTCACCGCTTTCCAGGAGCCATTCCCCGCAATGCAGGGCCCCTATGTGATATCCGCCGATCCGGTCGGCATAAGGCGAAGACTCCACATGTGCGACCATGTCGCGGAGCATCCTTCGGTAAAGTTCCCGCCAGGCCCTGGATGCGGGACGCACCCGGCGGGCGAACATTTCCTCCGGATGCCTCCTTATCCACGCCTCTGGCGGATCAATCTTGATGCGGGGGAATATGAGACCATCCTCCGAAGCGTCCAGCAAGCCATTCACGAGCGCATCGAACATCTTGAAATCATAGACGCCTTCATCTATCCACCACACACGCGGCTTATGGCGCCTGTCATTCATCATCCAGACATCGCTCGACAGATCCACTCCCTGTTGCGCGAATTCCTTGAGCGTATCGACCGATGTCCCCGCAGGCGCATTCGGCGATGGCATCACCGCCGTCCCGGAACGGGGAATCCCGTTCACGGCAAGCCGCGGCACGCCTCCGCAGTCAACGACGGAAAACCCATTCGCCGCCTTCGTCTTGCCGCACAGCGCCCACATCGTCATATCGCGCAAAGCCTGGCAGTCAAGCGTCGCCGGCACCATTCCGGCGGACGCGCCGCTGCCGGCGCTCACTTTCATGAGCCTTGCCAGCAGATCCTTGCGCCCGGATGCCCTGACCAGATGGAGCATCTTGAAATCTTCGTGGGCTTCGCGCATCATCTCATACACCGGTGTGATGGCGACATCCTCGGCAAGCGGAAGTACAGGCACGTAGGCCTTGCTCAGACTTCTCCAGCCGCTGATATCGTACGAATCCCCTCTCGGCGAATAGTAGCAATAGTACGCATATCCGTTGAAGCCGTTGCGGAACGCGGTCCACGCCAGCGTACGGCCGACCGGAACCGGCGGATGGATGTACAACGCATTCACCCTGCGTTTTGCCGTAAGCAGCTCATTTACGAGCTTGGACCCTTCGATGACCATACCGCGTGCAGGACACGATATGTCGATCACTTCGTTGTAGAACGGCTTGAGATATTCATATATGACATCCGGACTCGGACGGAACGGATCGTCGGACACGGTCGGATCGCGCTCCCAGAAGCACGGATTCATGTATATCTGGACTCCGGGAAGCGTTGCCTTGGCGATCCGCGCGATCTCTCCGTACAAGGCGGCGGTCTTTCTTCCCGGTTCGTCAGGAAGGAACAGACACCAGTCCTTCATCGAAAGCCCGCACTCTTTCGCCTCCTTTGCCGCCGCCAGAACGCACTCGGCGACTTTTTGCCTGTTCGCTGGATTGTCCAACGATTCCTTCCCCGCCTTGAGCGCATGGAGAAGTCTCAAGTCCAACCATCGGCGCGGTGTGAAAATCGTATGTGGGGTCCGCTTACGCAGAAGTTCCTGCTTCGTGCCGGGATGCGGCATATCGTAGCAGGTGCTGGAGCCCAGCGCCGCAAACATTTCGACATCACGCTCGACACGCGTACGGCTCTCGAACGGGAACTGCTTGGTCATCGGCGAATAGAGGTGGATCCACAACGGCAGATCCGGCAGCATCAAATCCCCCACGGTAAGGGCAACCGGCAATCTGACCTTCCCGGCGGTGACGGCGCCGCGCCTCTTGCCCGGCTTGGCATTGTGCGAAGTGAAACGCACCATGAGCGTTACGCCCTCCCCCGGGGCCAACGGGACCGCTGACGGGAATCCGACGACCTTTTCCGAATTCGCGAAATACTTCGCGGTGACGTTCGCCGGCGGTTTGGCGTCCGCGGCGAAGAACGGATATGGAGCGTATATCGCCGTATCTCCCTCAATCGCCCTGAAACGTCCTCCGTCAACACGCATCACTCCGCCGATACGGAGTTCAGCGGTCACGTCACCGTCGAGCCCGTCAACGGCAAGATGCACCTGCTTCGCCGTACGACCTGCGTTCACCACCGCAAAGTAGCGCGTCTCCGTTTCGTTGCCGGCCATTGCCAATTCAACGGATTTCTCTCTGCGCGTTCTGGGATCTTCCGGCACGCAGACAACGAGATCCTTTGACCGATCGTGTTTTATCTTTGGCTCGGAGATCGGCCATATCTCAATCCCGCCGTTGCGCCGATCCGTATAGGCGCTTGCGCCTTTTACGCGAAGCGGCTTCATGTCCTCAGGATATTGTGCCGACACCTCGCCATCGCCCCAGACCAGCACCTCGTCAAGCTTCGTGATGCGGCCGCGGGATCTCATCGAAACGCGAAGATGCCTTCCCTTTGGCTGCGCTTTCGGGATGATGCGCGCACGCGGACCAGCAAACTGAAAACCGGTAACGCGCGTCCAATTCGTTCCGTCATCGCTGACATCCAGTATACCGCGCCCTTCATCCTTTGCGGGCAAAAGCAGCGTCACTTCATTGAACGCACAAGGGCGCTTGAAGTCGAACATCGCCACAAGCGGCTTTCTGCCGATGCCGACAGGCTTAAAATGAGCCGGATTGCCGTCTATCAATCTTCTGCCGAATTTGGACGCATCGCTTTTCTGAACATCCGCCGGTCGGTCCGGCTGATTCTCGTATGAATACGTAACGCCCGTATATACCCGTTCGCCCCACCATCCCGGATTGTCGGACAACAGTTTACCCTTCGGTGCGCCGGCATTATCCCACGTGCCGTCATTCCAAAGTACCGAACTGTTGCCGGACACGGCAACAGCTGTTGCGAAAACAGCCGCGAAAATCATCGACATGTCCTAATGCTCCTCTTCTTATTCGCCTTTAATCCAAAGACGGAAACCGCTAGGACCTTCACCTGAAAGAGAATTAATAGTTTTCCACACCCGGCGAGATGCCGAATGATTATAGGAGTAAATACGAGCGCAACTGCCTCCTCTATACATCCCCATACAGGCCTCCCCTTGCAACGAAGCGGCGGCACCATCAGTCCAGCCCATCGGCTCTTCCACTTCCTCCGCCAACGGAGCAGGACCTACTATTTTCCCACTTGAATCCTTAACATTGTTGTCAGGATTGAATACATCACGAACCAATTCTGCCGCATTGCCAAGTGTATCGTATAAACCGAAAGCATTCGGAAGAAGCTGTCCAACGGCCATACCATTTGATTCGTCATCCATCACCGTTGTTTCAGAACTCCATGCTAATGCTGACAATGCACTCTTATGACCGGTTGATCCGACAATCGACCTACCACAATAGAGCTGCGTATCTGTCCCTGCACGGCTGGCATACTCCCATTGCGCTTCTGTAGGAAGATCGACCATCATACCCGGAATACGATTGCGTATGGTCTGCAGAATACTGTCACTTGTCACCTCATAAACATTAGCTGGCCAACTTGACCATTCAGAAGGAGTACCGCGCATTTCCGAGTATTTTATGCCTGCACGCGGCTTGACTGCTACATCAGCAGATATGGAAGACGCATCTGTCCCGGTCAGCAGTGCATACTGTTTCTCTGTAACTTCAAACACCCCAATCCAATAGTCGTTGGTGAACGAAACCTTCACCCGGAACTTTTCTGCTGCTGAACACGTATACTGTGCGGGAATGACAGTCTCACCATTGACCAATAATTCACCTGCCCCCATGTAGAAATGCCTATCCTTGGCCTTGATTTTGCGAAGGACAAGTTTCGTCGTCTTGTAAGCAGGATTGTTGGTTACTCCCGTCCAGATGAACACATCGTCAAGCGATGTGGTGAAATCATCACTGCCGATCATCTTTCCGATTTCGGTGAAGTCGGTAACGAAATCACCGTACTTCCCGTTATAGAAGTCTGCGCGGCGCACATCCTCGTAAGTTACGGGATTCGCTTCAAGATCCAGAATGCGATACAGCACATCCTGCGAATTTGGTATCTTCGACTCAGACAGCGAAAGTTTTACCTTGAAGTTGGCGAGCGCGATTTTCGATGTGCCGAATGCCTTAACCGGATCGATGATGATTGTGCCGACTCCGTTTTCGGCAATGCCGAAACGGTCACCGGTCATTGCGGAAGCAAGCCGAGTCGCATCGAGTTCAACGTTGCCGTTGAACGCCTTTACCGAAATGTCGACCGGCGAAGTGACGCCGGAAAGCTTGTATTCAACCTTCACATCAGTGGACCACGGCCACTGCTGGCGCACTATCACCTGTTCGATCACCGCCGCGTTGAGCGATGCCGCCATCGCGAACGTCGCAAAAACTGTTGTCACTTTCATTGTTCCGTTTCCTTTCAAGTTGAATTTAAAATTCATTGTTGTTTTAAAGCCGCTGCAGCGCGTTGGGGACAACGCGCCCCACCATCTTTCCCCCATCTCCCATTACTCATCACCCATCTCTCATCACCCATCTCCCATCCCTCATTACTCATCTCCCATCCCTCATCTCTCATTACTCACTTCACAATCACAAAGAATCCGTCTCCCTGCCCAAGCAGAGTCGCGGCATAGTTCATCCCGTTCGCCACAAGCGAAAAAGAGACGCTGTCGCCAGTAGCTGACTTGATCGCATACCAACCTTGAGCACCATTGAGCCCCGTATCGACATTAGTCACCTCACCACCGTTCACGGACATTGTGAACGACGTGGTGCCATATGGAATCGGCAGAACTGCGCGCTTCTTGACCGCATTCCAGACGGCACCTTCAGACGGTGCGAGACAGCGCGTGGAGCCTTCCGAATCCGAGGAGAGTCCTTGAATCAAGCCCAACTTTGCCGTACGGACGGTTCCATCGTCAAACGTGAGCGTAAGATCGTACACGTTTTCCGTCTGCGGGGAATCCGGCACCGGCAGCTCCAGTTCATATGAATCGGATGTGATGCCTTCATATACCTTGCCATATCCGACACCCGTCACCTCAAGCTTCGCCTTGGTGGCGCCGTTCGGATAGTCTATCGGCAGAGACATCGTGTTGTTCGTCGCCGTATTCCAGAAGGAACTCGTCTCCGGACGAAGGAACACAAACGTCTCTTCGCTTTCGATTTCCGTTCCCGGAGACGCCACCGCCAGCAGAGATGCCCCCACGAGCGATGCGACCTTGCGTGTCATTATCATGTTCTCTCCTTCGTTTATGTCAAACACATCCTGACTCTTGGCAGGCACGGAAGTTTCCTGCAACGCTATTTTTTTTTCCGTCCGAAATACAGACCCGCCAAGATACGCAGTAGCGGCGAAAGCGCCGAGACCGAGAAACAGCAGAAGCATACGCACGACCGGACGTTTCATCTGTTCCGAAAGCATCCCGGCAAGCGCCTTGCGGGCGGCAAACAGACGGAACTTCACCGTTCCCTCCGGGATCATGAGCAGTTTCGCCATCTTGCCGATCGGCTGGTCGAGAAAATAGTGGAGAACGATCGTCTCGCGGTGTTCGGGCGACAGCTTCTGTATGGCGCAGCGCACCACCTCAGAATCAAATGAGGCCATAAGCTGCTCAGGCGAGCCTGCGGAATCCGACGGCGCGGGCTCATCATCGTCGACTTCAGCGACAACCGTATTCTGCGCAGCTTTCGTGCGCTTCGCTGAACGGATATCGTTCACCAAAATCGCCTTCATCCAATCGTAAAACGAGCCATCGCCCTTGAAAGTGTCGATCTTGCGAAGGACCTTGTCAAATGTGCGGAATGCAAAATCCTCCGCCTCCACCTTGTCGCCGCATAATGCAAAGGCATCCCGGCACAACCGATCACGATATTCCGCAACCAGCTGCGCCGCACCCTTTTCAAGGTCGTCGTGTATGTCCTGAATGATTCCCATTGCCCTCTATTATATGGAAGACGCGCCAAATCGATGTTTGGTTTGAAAGAAATTTTATGTATGATATTTGTATCAAACTTGGCTGTTCTTATCAGATATCAAGCTAAAAAACTTATCACATGGCATTCCCCACAGAATATCACCACCGAAAGGACGCAACTCATCCTATTTATCGCATTTGTCGGCGAATTCCGGCCGCCGTGACAGAATACGAGCTCAGGCAAATCCGCCAAGCTGATCCTAACCGATAAACCGCTCCGCCATATCAGACCTAACAACGCTTATTTACTCGGATTATTGTTGCTTTTCTTACGAACATGGAAGGCGTTGACCATAAGGATTGCGAGTACTATGCCTGCAAGGTGATTGAACGCCGGAAGGGTTGAACAGGCTGTGCATCGGGCGGAAAGCGCTTCGATGTTTCCTGGGAGCAGATTCACGATCGTCCCGAAGAGAATTGCGCCAAGAAAGATCACAGCAACATATGCGAATGTTGCGCGTCTGCCGATGAGGGACGCAATAGTCGTTATAGATACAGCATTGATGGCGGGCCCTGTCATCAGGAACACAAACGCCGCCCCTGGGGACAGACCCTTCATCATCAGCGCGGTCGCTATCGGGATTGCCGCCGTCGAGCAGATGTACATCGGAAATCCGATGAGCGCCATTATTGGCATCGCCAGATAATCGCGTCCAGCCAAGGTGGATGCAAAGAAATCGTCCGGCACTAATGCCGCCACAAGCGCCGATATCACAAGTCCGATGGAGAGCGGTTTCACGATTCCGCCCAAAAGACGGATGTAGCCCTGCCACAGGATCATGCGCAGATTGCGCGGAGGTGGGGTCGATTGCTGAGTTGCAGTGCACGGCGACGCATCGTTGTCCGAGAGCGCATGGACGGCGCATCCGCCCACAAGCCCTGTCAGGAATGCCGCGACAGGACGCGCAACGGCAAAGAGCGGCCCCATGAGCGCGTAGGTGGCCAGAACGGAGTCGATGCCGGTCTGCGGAGTTGAGATGAGAAAACCGGCTGTGGAGCCTTTGCTTGCGCCGTTATTGCGCAAGGCTGTCGATATCGGGATCACTCCGCATGAACAGATCGGCAGCGGCACCCCGATCGAGACTGCGCGGATGATGCTCTTGACCCCGCCGGAAGCTCCAAGGAATTTCATCACAAAATCACGTGGTATGCACACGGCCATGATTCCGGCGATGAAGAATCCAATGATGAGCCAGGGCGCCATCATTGCAAACACATTCCAGAATGTTATGCAGAATTCCAAGAGCATATCCATATTTAATCTCTCCTCAAAATAAGAGGACTGTCTGACGGCAAGAAGTGCCTTGCCTCAGACAATCCTCCTTGATGGGCGTAAATTATAGCATTTAGAACGTTGCTGTGAGAGAGAGACCTCCGACAACATTCCATGTCTTGTCCTCGCCTGCGCCCCATTCCCCGTTGTAGGCTG
>SUVZ01000573.1 GCA_015061765.1 Lentisphaerota bacterium | reverse complement strand
GACATCGGGAAGTCCGCTCTTTCCAAGGAACTTCCAGACCGGGCTTGCCGCCTTGACGGAAAGGAACTCGCCCTTGGCATCGAACCACTTGGAGCCGAATCCCTCAACGAGCAATGCGCGAGGGGCGATGCAGGCCACGAACATATGCTGGTCGAACGGCATGGTCTTCCAAGGTTCCTTTGCATACTTGGCGTAGGCACGGCAGTACCAGTGCGTGAATGCGCGGTTCTCGGTGGAGATGTTTTCGCCATAGTCGCGCTTTGCGAGCGGGACGCCGCCACCACCGGTCTGGTTCGGGACGCACACCGTAAAGCGCTCATCGCGGGCCGCAGCGATGAACGCCGCCTTGCCAAGACGAGAGCAGCCGGTAACAACGTTCTTGCGCGCATCAATTTCAGGAATGCGCTCAGCGAGGTCGAGGCCGCGCGAAAGAGCCCATGCCCATGCGCCAAGCGAAGTGATGTTGTCGGTGCGAGAGTTGTCACGCTTGCCCCACAATTCGAACACTCCGGTATAGGCAAACGGAACCTGCCTGAACGCGGGATTCTTCTCTGCCGAGGTCGGATCGGGCGACACTTCGCAATAGCATGCGCTCATGACGGCATAACCACGCGCGAGAATCGTGCCCAGAGGGAAATCCGTAGGACTATTGGGATCCTGCTGCGCGCCACGAGTACGCTCAGCGCTCTTGTTGCCGTCGGTCTTTGGACCAGAGCGCGTCCATCCCTGCTGGACAGGGATGTCCTTGTCGAATACGAGCTCATGGTTTCCGCGATAGTTCAGGAACGAAATCACCGGCACTGGCTTCTTGGCGAATTTCGGAACCCAAACGATCCAGTTGATGCATGGACCGGACTTGTCAGCCCTGAACCACATCTTGTACTGGCGGCGGATTGCATAACCATCGACGGTCTCCTTCTCATCCTGAAGCTCCGTAATCAGCGTATCAGGCTTCGGCGGCTCTTCGCCATACATCTCCTTGGCGAAAATTCCGAGAATCTCCTTGCGACGCTCCGCCCAGTCAGCGGCGGTCTTCACCTTGCGCCCATCTACGAACGTAAGCGGATCCTCAAGCGTATATGGCGCAATCTTCGATTCATCGTAGTTCGGCGGATCGACAAATACATCTCGATCCTGGACAAACACGGTCTCGGCCTGCACGGCAAAGGCACATGCCGCCGACGCAAAAGCGAACATCAGTTTTTTCATTAATTCAATCTCCTTGGTGTTGAAAAGGTAACATATGAAATCACAGATTATACCATATCACAACGACGATAACCTCATTGTATCCATCTCGTTTTCATAGGCTTCCGCGGTATGCGGTCAATACAGCTGTACATTTCGGCGACTGGGATTCTTCACCAGCCTCCCATATCTCGCAAGCAAAGGCTGCAGAATCGCCGTCCACATATTCACGTACAGCTTTCACGAAATAATGGACGCCTGGAACAAACTCCGCAATCCCGAGCTCAAGCCTGCGCGTTCCGAGCAGAAGTCCTGGGCGTCCTCGAGCACCGTCATCCGAAACTTTGTCGAACGCCCCAGCAAGCGCCGCCGCCGTCTGCGCCATGTATTCAATAGCGAACCAGTTTCCCCGCCACTGCTCCTTGGCCGTGAATGAGGCGACAAGCGCACTTGAATCAAGGTCGACTGATTCAATTTCGTCTATCAGCACCATCGGCGGACGGTGCGGTATCAGGTCCTCAACCTTCCAGGATGACACTTGCATTGCTGCCTCCGAACGCAAATGAATTGGAAATTGAGCGGTGAACCGCACCGGAGCGTATCTTCTCCCAGCAGATTGCGGCCTCAACCGCACCGGCGGCACCGAGACAGTGTCCGGTCATTGATTTCGTGGATTCGACGGTGAGCGGGCGAGAAGCATCCCCTGCACGCAGATTATCGCCGAACACGCGACGAACGGCCTTCATCTCCATGGAGTCGTTCGCCTGAGTTCCCGTTCCGTGAAGGTTCACATAGTCAATCGAATCAGCCGAGCATCCGGCATCCGCAAGCGCCGCAAGCATGGCGGCCTCGGCACCTAAACCCTCCGGCTCAGGTGCGGTCGCATGATATGCATCGGACGATTCACCCGCACCAGCGAAGTAAACCTGTCCCTGCCTGGACTGAGATGCATCTTCCCGCTCCATCAGAAACAGGGCGACACCTTCGCCGAGACATATGCCGTCCCGGTCTTCCGCAAGCGGACGGCACCTGCCCTGCGAAAGCGCTCCCAGGGCATGAAAGCCGTTCATCGCAAACCTGCAGCGCCCATCGACCCCGCCGACAATTGCGGCATCGCAAATGCCGGCCTCAATGAGACGCCTCGCCGCCGGAAATGCCTTGGCGGACGAGCTGCACGCGGTGGAGATGGCATAGGCGGGACCCGTAACTCCGGTTGCGTCCGCCAAATACGACGATGGCGAACCAAGCTCCAGCATAGAGAAGCGGAAATCGGCGGGGAAACGATCAGGATCTTCCTCCTGATGGAGCAAAGACGACTCGATGTGAGTTTGCGCCTCATCCACTCCGGTATTTGATGCGCCAAGAACGATCGCCACGCGATCCTTGCCGT
>SUVZ01000572.1 GCA_015061765.1 Lentisphaerota bacterium | reverse complement strand
CACGAGCTCTGGTGCGCACCGGGCAATGCGGGCATGGCGGAGATCGCCAAGTGTCTGCCTTTTAAGGCGGATGATGTCGCTGGGCTGACCGCATGGTGCAAGGAGAACGCTCCTGATCTCGTTGTTGTCGGGCCGGAGGCTCCGCTGTGCGCCGGACTTGTGGACTCGCTTGAGGCTGCCGGAATCAAGGCGTTCGGTCCTGTGGCCGCCGGCGCCCGCATGGAGGGATCCAAGCGTTTCGCCAAGGAAATCATGCAGGCGGCAGGCGTTCCCACGGGCAAGGCCGAGGTGTTCACCGATGCTGCGGCGGCAAAGGCCGCGCTTCCTGCGTACGGACTTCCTGTTGTCATCAAGGCTGATGGCCTTGCCGCCGGCAAGGGCGTTATTGTTGCGGAGAGCGCTGAACAGGCGGAGGCTGCTATCGACGATATGCTCGTCGGGAACAAGTTTGGTTCTGCCGGCGCAGAGGTGCTTATCGAAGAGTTCCTTCATGGCGAGGAGTGCTCCATTCTCGCTCTCGTCGATGGCGAGAACGCCGTGCTTCTTCCGAGTTCGCAGGACCACAAGCGCATCTTCGATGGCGACAAGGGTCCGAACACCGGCGGCATGGGCGCGTACAGCCCGGCTCCTGTCGTTACGGGACACATGCTTCCGGAAATCAAGGAGAAGATCATCCTTCCCGTCGTCCGTGAACTCAAGAAGCGTGGCATAACCTATCGCGGCGTCCTCTATGCCGGGCTCATGATCACGCCTGAAGACGGCAAGATGGCTCTCAGCGGTTCCAATGTGAATGTTGTGGAGTTCAACGCACGTTTCGGCGATCCTGAGACGGAGGCGGTGCTTCCGCGTCTGGACGGCGATTTCGCCGCCATGCTGATGAATGTGGCGACCGGTTGCCTCAAGGAATCCGATGTGGTCGTCAAGCCTGAGGCTGCGGCGACAGTGATCATCTCGTCTGGCGGCTATCCCGGAGACTACGAGAAGGGCAAGGTGATATCGGGTCTTGCCGAGGCGGCGAAAATCCAGGGCGCGACGGTGTTCCATTGCGGAACGAAGTCCATCGATGGCGCTGTGGTTACGGATGGCGGACGCGTCCTTTCCGTTACAGGTACGGGCGGCACACTTCGGGACGCTGTCGACACCGCATACCGTGCGGTTGCCGCCATTTCGTTCGAAAAGGCATTTTACAGAAGAGACATCGCGCATCGCGCATTTGAAAGGAACTGATCATGGATTCAGATAAACCGTTGGTTGGCATTGTGATGGGCAGCGACTCGGACTGGCCGCTTGTGAAGAAGGCCTGCGAGACGCTCGATAAGTTTGGTGTTCCGTACGAATCGCGCGTCATCAGCGCCCACCGTACGCCTGAAATGGCGATTGAATATTCCAGAAGCGCAGAAGGGCGCGGACTGAAGGTCATCATCGCCGCTGCCGGCGGCGCGGCGCATCTTGGCGGCGTTCTGGCGGCTGGCACGGTTCTTCCTGTGATCGGAATCCCTGTTGCGGGCGGCGCGCTCAATGGGCTTGACGCGCTCTATGCGACGGTGCAGATGCCGTCCGGCGTGCCGGTGGCATGTGTCGCATGCGGCAGCGCGGGTCCGACCAATGCGGCGCTTCTCGCTGTTCAGATTCTCGGCACGGCGGATGCGGAGCTTCGCGAGAAGTTCCGTGCGCACAAGAAGGAGATCGCCGACAAGGTCGCGGCGGCGAATGCCCGCATCCACGAGGCCTGATCGGAAGAGAAGGTTTCGATTTGAGACTGCGAGTTTTAGGAAGCGGATCGGGCGGCAATTCCATTGCCGTCCGTTCTGGTGATACGCTCCTGCTTGTCGATCTGGGCTTCTCATTCAAGGAGGAGAAGAACCGGCTTGCGGATTGCGGGGTCGATATCGGGGAGGTTACCGCCGTCCTTTTCACACACGACCATTCTGACCACTGCAAGGGCATTGCGACATTCCACAAGCGTCTGCCGGATGTTCCGCTTGTGGCGAACGGCGATACCGCCGACGCTATCGCGCGTCAGACGGGAGTAAATGACGGATGGACGCTCTTTGAGAACGGCGAGCCGTTCGAGCTTGGCGACATCACGGTTACGGCGTTCTCCATCTCCCACGATGCCGCTGATCCTGTGGGATATCTTTTCGAGGCGGACGGCAGTTCGCTTTTCGTCGGAACGGATATGGGAGTTGTAACCTCGAACGTTCGCATGGCGTTCTCCCGCGCAACGTGCGCGGTGCTTGAATCCAATCATGATCCGATCCTGCTTGAGCAGAGTGATCGTCCGATTTCGCTTAAGCAGCGCATACGTGGCCGTACCGGCCATCTTTCGAATGAGGATGCGGCGATGCTTGTGCGCGAGACCAATCCTCTGTGCCTGAAGACGCTTCTGCTCGGACACATATCGTCCGAATGCAATTCTCCATCGCTGGCGAGGAGGGCGTTCGTTGATGTGTTCGAGGAGCTTGGCCGCACAGACGTTCATCTTTCCGTCCTTGAACAGGATTCTCCCGGAGATCTTTTCGAATTCTGACATTGTTTGCTTGAATCGGCGAATGGAAATTGATATACTACACCCAATTTTC
>SUVZ01000571.1 GCA_015061765.1 Lentisphaerota bacterium | reverse complement strand
GTCGAGGTAGCACTCGAGGTCCTCCAGCATGCTCCCGAATCGGATCGCCGCCTCGTGCGAGTCCTTTCGGCGGTTCCACGCCACCAGGATCGCCTCGCGCGTCGGGCATGCGTTGGTCGTCGCCCGTGCGCGGATCTTCCGCCGCTCGGCCGCGAGCGCGCGGCGCCTTTCGTTCTCCGCCGCGTAGTACCTGGGACGCCTCTCCACGGCCTTCAGCTTCGCGACGCGGAGCGAGCAGTCCCGTCTGAATGCGCGCAGGTACATCCACCAGTATTCGCCGCGCGTCAGGTACTCGTAGACGTCCCCAAAGCGCAGGAATCCGTATGGACCGCAGTGCATCGGACGGTTCATGTAGTCCTCGAAGTCGCCGAACCTCGGCCTCGCATCGCCGAGCTCGGACCACATCTTCACTGTCTTTGCCCTCTTCATGCCGCACATCATACCAAACCCGCGGACGAAAGGCAACGGGAAAATGAGATTACGGTGCGGACGAAATCTTGTTCGGGCACAGCGGGAAGACAAGCGCTCAATATTTCCACAAGTAGGATTACGGTGCGGACGATGCTGAATGGCGCGATGCCGCGCCCTTTTCAGCGCCCGCCCGGAAACAGCCGCTTCGCGGGGCTTCTACCCGCTTCCGAGGTCATTCAACGGGTTGAGATCGCGGAAAGCTCTGTAAACCGCGCGTTCCGTGTGGTCCGGCCCCACCCGTCCCGTTTTCTCCCGACCATAGATCTTCTCCTTCTTAAAACGTCCCTAATATATCATATCTCTGCGTTAGGGACAAGTATGCAAGAAAGGATTTCTTGTGCTGCGACTTGTCACGATGCCGCGCCGGTTTCAGCGCCAGCCCGGAAACAGCCGCTTCGCGGGGCTTCTACCCGATTCCGAGGTCATTCAAAGGGTTGAGATCGCGGAAAGCCCTGTAAAACGCTCATTCCACGGGGTCCGTCCCCACCTGTTTCGTTAGCCGGTCCTTCATACCCATTCTGTGGGTTGGTTATTTCAGCATTATCGTCGTGTTCGTAGAAAAGCTGAAAGCGGCCCAGTCTGCCATCTGCCCATTGATCCTGAAATTTTCCAATACGATGTTCTCGAAAGACCGCTGCACACCCCCTTGTGGCGTCCGCGAAATGACATGTATTCGCGGCGGCGGAACGCCCGGTTCGGCGAACACCGCTATGTTCCGGAACGTGCAGTTGCGCACATGGCCCAACGGCTCGCCCTCTATCTTGACATAGTTCCTGTTGTCCACTTTCACGAACAAGGGGAAAGGCGTGCCGCCTGGCTCATATCGCTGCTTGTCGGATGCCTGTGTGACCTGCGGAAGATTGTCCGTCTGCATCTCCACGCGAATATTCTCGAAAAGGAAGTCCTCCATCACGGCGCTTCCGCCAGCGCTGACGTTGATTGCCGAACCCGCGTTGCGTATGAGGTCGCAATCGAGAAAGCGGACGTTGCGGAAATACGGCGCCCACGTCTCTATCCCCGGCTCGATGGTCTTGCCCCATCCGCACCACATCACGCACCGCTCCACCGTAACATCCTCCACCGCCCTGTCCCTGTACGGCGGCACCCCCTTAATGACAACCGTATCGTCAAATGAGCGGACAAAACAGTCGCGAACCGCCACGCGACGCGAATTGCAGATGTCGATGCCGTCCGTGTTGTAGCGCCATTGCCCCACGATCTTCACATGCCGGATATCGACGTCCTCGCAGTCGAAGCAGGCCAGCACCCAGCAGGGTGCGTCCATCAGAATCGGCCCGTCGATCTCAATTCCCTTCGACCCGTGGAAGCGCAGGCACGACTGTTGAAGCGGCGTATAGCCACCTTCAAAGACGCGTTCGCACACCCGCCCGTCGATCACGCCGTGACCGAATATCTTCACGTCCTCCACATTCTCGCCCGTGAAGCAGCCGAACACGATTGCGTCGCGGTCGATGTACACCCGGTCATGGCTTTTGAGCCGCACCCATCCTGCGATGTGCATGCCCGGCCCGTAGCTCAGCGTCGCGCCGCCCCGCTCCTGGAAGCTGCGAGGACTCTCCATGAAGATGTGCAGAGCCTTGTGCGGGCCGTCCGTCTCCAGAACGTAGTATCCCGGATTCGGAAGCGTGAACGAAATAGTGCCGTCATCCGCGAGAGCTGGCTTGACGCCCGCCGATAGCGGGCGCACCACAACTTTCGGGCACTTCCACTTCGGCTTGACCGTGCATGCAACCGCGCCTTCCGCCTCGAACGCCAGATAGGATGCCCTCTCCGTCTGGTCCAGCGGACGCTGGCGCCCCGGCCAGTAGCGGTTGAACGGAATGCGCGATTCTCGGCAGGCGCGAACCTCGGCCTTACGACCGTCAAGCGTCACGTCATAGTCGTCGTTCAGCGGCAGAAACGTGTTCAACTCTGGGTTGAAACAGAATCCCGTCCCCGCCGGTCGGATTGTCCTTGCCACGCGCGGGACGGCAAACCCGGCAAGAAACCCTTCGATGGCGTAGTTATCATCATCGGTGCAGGCGAGGATAAAGAAAACGTAGGCACCGGCGGAAGCTCCTACAAAGTACTTGCATCTCTTGCAGGCTTTGC
>SUVZ01000050.1 GCA_015061765.1 Lentisphaerota bacterium | reverse complement strand
CCCGGCACCGTCGCCTATGTCGATGCGTGCACGATCCTCAGGCTGCCGTCGGCCGTGGTGAGGATCGTGCACGCATCGACATAGGCGACGGTGCCGGGCTCCTCGGCGCACACGATCACGCGGCTGTCCTTGGCGGCGACGCCTTCAAGGCCGGTGCCGACGTACGGACGCTCCGTGCGCATGAGAGGAACGCCCTGACGCATCATGTTCGCGCCCATGAGCGCGCGGTTTGCGTCGTCGTGCTCAAGGAACGGGATGAGGCCCGCGGCGATGGAGATCACCTGCATCGGGGCGACATCCATGTACTGGACCTCGCCGGCGGGCCTGTCGCAGAACTCCGTCTTCCAGCGGCAGGTGACCTTTGCCTCGGCGAACGTCTTGTCCGCATTGAGCGGAGCGTTGGCCTGAGCTATCACATACTGCTCTTCCATGTCGGCCGGAAGATACTCGACCGTGTCGGTGACCTTGCCGTTGCGGACGACGCGGTACGGCGTCTCGATGAAGCCGAAGCGGTTGACCTTGGCGTAGAGGCCGAGGGACGAGATAAGACCGATGTTCGGACCTTCAGGCGTCTCGATCGGGCAGATGCGGCCGTAGTGCGAAGGATGCACGTCGCGGACCTCGAAGCCTGCGCGCTCACGGGAGAGACCGCCGGGGCCGAGGGCGGAGAGGCGACGCTTGTGCGCGAGGGCGGAAAGCGGGTTCGTCTGGTCCATGAACTGCGACAGCTGGCTGCGCGCGAAGAAATCCTGGATCACGGACGAGAACGTCTTGGAGTTGATCAGGCGCGGCGGCGTGAGCGGCCCGGAGACGGCGGGATCGTGCACCGTCATGCGTTCGCGGACGAGGCGCTCCGTGCGGGCGAGACCAACGCGGCACTGGTTCTCCATGAGCTCGGCCGTCGTGCGGATGCGGCGGTTGCCGAGATGGTCGATGTCGTCGATCGTCTCCTTGCCCATGTAGATCTTGAGAAGAAGGCGGATCGCCTCGATGACGTCGATGCCGCTGTTGTGGAGCGTACGGAGCTCCTCCGGCACCTTGCCGGAAAGACCAAGCTTCTTATTGATCTTGTGGCGGCCGACATAGCCGAGATCGTAATGGCCAAGCTCGAAGAAGAGCTTCTGGAGCATCGCCTTGGCGTTCGTGGCGGTCGGCGGATCTCCGGGGCGGATGCGGCGGTAGATGTCCTTGAGCGCATCCTCCTCGTTGTGGATGCCGGCCTTGGCGTCCTCGCGCAGCGTCTTGATGAGCGTACCGTTGTCGACGGACACGTCCACGACCTCGATCATGGAGATGCCCGCGGCGTTGATCTGACCGAGAAGAGCCGGGGTGACAGGGTCGTAGCGGCGTGCGATGACGGCCTGGGAACCGTCATCCACGAGGTCGTCCTTGATGACAAAGCCGCGGACGTCCGCCTCGGTGTACTCCGCGCCCGTATCAAGCTTCTTGAACGTGTAGAAGAGACGCATGATATCGACGTCGAGACCGTAGCCGAACGCGCGCAGGAGCGTGGTCGCGTAGAATTTGCGGCGGCGGCGGCGCTGATCCATGAAGCACCACATGACGTCGTTGGTGTCGAACATGATCTCGATCCAGTTACCGCGGTCGGGGATGATGCGGACCGAAAGGAGCGGCTGGCCGTTGGCGTGGACCGTGCGCTCGGTTGAGATGCCGGGGCTGCGGTGCAGCTGGGAGACGATGACGCGCTCCGCGCCGTTGACGACGAAAGCTCCGTCATCAGTCATCATCGGAACCTCACCGAGGAACACATCCTCCTCGCAAACGTCCTCGCCGTCCTTGAGGCGGAACGTGGCGTGCAGCGGCTTGGAGTACGTGTGGCCGTCGCTGAGCGACTCGGCGAGGGTGTACTTCTCGGGACCGAACTTGTATCCCACGAAATCAAGCACGTAACGGCCGTCGAAGCTCGCGACAGGGAAGATTTCACGGAATATGGCCTGAAGGCCCTTGTCCTCGCGCTTTGCGGGCGGAACATCCGCCTGCAGAAAATCGTTGTAGCTCTTCGTCTGGATCTCGATGAGATCCGGCGGATCGTAGGTATTCTGGAGTTTCCCGAATACTTTGCGTTCGGCTTTGGCCATGTTGTTTACCTTTCGTATGGAATCGGCCACAATACGCAAAATCCGCCTTAACCGCAGAAAAATGCGCAAAATGAACCGACTCGGCTTCGTCTTGAAATTCGTGGGCTCACGCGCAAATGAAGTCCGGTAAGCAGCCGGTTTGTTAACTGTTAAGGCGTGAAGTCATATAAAATACCAAATCAGAGGATAAAAATCAAGTCAATATTCAAGCAAATGATGATTTCGTGACTTCCTGCCGCAAAAGGACCTTTTCCGCATGACAATTGCAGGCAGCCAAAGAAAAACCACGAAACCGTCCCTTATCCCGGACAAACCGAAAGACAGGGACGGTACAGTTGCTCCGTGGGCTTGCCTCGCCCAGGCATTGTTCGCCAGAACAAGCGATATCCGAATCAAAGCGTACGAGGCAACTCCTCAAGGATATAGCACTCGATCGTATCGCCTTCAGCGAAGCCCTCGAAGCCGGCGAAGTGAACGCCGCACTCCTGCTGACCCGTGACTTCCTTGACTTCGTCCTTGAAGTGCTTGAGGGACTGGAGCTTGCCCTCCCACACAACCGCCTTGTTGCGGAGAACGCGATAGCGGGCGGAGGAGATGAGCGTACCGTCGAGCATCTGGGAACCGGCGATCTTGCCGACCTTGCCGATGTCGTACACCGCCTTGATGACGGCATGTCCCTTGATCGTCTCCTTATATTCGGGCGGCAGAAGGTCGAGCATGCACTTCTTCACATGGTCGATAAGCTCGTAGATGATGCGGAACGAGGATATCTTCACTCCGTCATGGCGGGCCTGACCCTGGACGCCGGAATCGTTACCGATGTCGAAGCCCACGATCACAGCCTTGCCGGCGGCGGCGGACTTGACGTCAGTCATGGATACGTTACCCGTGCCGGTTCCGATGATCTTGAGGGACACCTTATCGCTCTTGATCTCGCGGAGTGCGCCGACGATTGCCTCGAGCGAACCCTGCGTATCGGCCTTGACGACGGCGGAAAGTTCACGCTTGCCGTCAGCACCCATCTTCGAAAGAAGCGCGTCGAGAGAGACTGCCTTGGACTGCGAAAGCTCCTCCTCCTTGCGGCGGCGGGCTGCATCCTCGGCGAGGGTGCGCGCACGCTTTTCGTCTAGCATCACGCGGAACTCGGCACCCGCTTCAGGAACTCCGGAGAGACCGGTGCACTTGACCGGCGTGGAGGGCGGAGCCTCCTTGATGCGGCGGCCATGGTCGTCGATGAGAGAGCGGACCTTTCCGAAATGTTCGCCCATGAGGATCGCGTCGCCGACCTTCAGCGTGCCGCCAGTCACGAGCACCACTGCGGAAGGACCGAATCCCTGCTCCAGCTCGGCCTCGATCACATAGCCGTTTGCGCGGCGTGCGGGGTTGGCCGTAAGCTCAAGCATGTCCGCCTGGAGAAGGATCATTTCAAGGAGATTGTCCACACCGTCGCCGGTCAGGCCAGAAACCTCGCAGCACACAATGTCGCCGCCCCAGTCCTCAGGCGTAAGCCCTTCCTTCTGGAGCATCTGCTTCACGCGCATAGGATCGGACGTAGGCTTGTCGCACTTGGTGATGGCGACCATGATCTGCACGCCGGCCTGACGGGCGAACTTGATCGCCTCCTGGGTCTGCGGCATGATGCCGTCGTCCGCGGCGATGATGATCACCGCGATGTCGGTAAGCTGGGCGCCGCGCTGGCGCATCGCATTGAACGCCGCATGGCCGGGCGTGTCGAGGAACGTGATCTTGCGGCCCTGGACATCGACCTGATACGCGGAAATCGCCTGCGTGATGCCGCCCGCCTCGCCGGCCGCGACCTTCGTGTGGCGAATGTAGTCCATGAGCGTGGTCTTGCCGTGGTCAACATGGCCGAGGAACGTGACCACCGGAGGACGAGGAAGCATCTGCTCGGGCTTGTCCTGCGGAATCTCGTCGTCGGCGTCGATCGCCTTGAGGACGGGCTTCTTGTTCGCCGCGTCGCGGGCATGCTCCACATTGACCTTGTAGCCGTACTTCTGGGCAACCTTGATCGCAACTTCAGGCTCGACGCGCTGGTTGATCGAAGCGAGAACCTTGAGCTGCATGAGGTCGGCAATGAGACGGTTCGGACGGATGCCGAGCTTCGTCGCGAGTTCCTTCACGACGACGGCGCCGCGGACGGATATCTCGCGCGTGTTAACGCTCATCGTGACGGTGGGCTTCGGCGCCGGGGCCTGCCCCTGCGACGCCATGATCTTCATCGTGGTCGCGGTCTTCATCGAAACGGAAGAGAAGCCCGCACGCAGACCGCCGACGCGGGTCACAGGACGCTGGGGAGCCGGTGCCGCGGGCTTGGCCGGCGCGGCAGGAGACTGCTTGGCCGCGGGCTTGACGGACTCCTTCTTCGCAACCTCCCTGTCCTTCTTTCCGGGATCCTTCTCCTTCTTGGATTCCTTCTTGGAAAGGGCCTGCTGCTGCTTCTTCATCGACATGGGCTGGTTCTTGGAACTCGCCTTGCGGTCCTTGCCCTGAAGCCAGTCGCTGCCGTCGTCGTCATCGTCAAAATCGTCTGCATCGTTTCCGGCAGGCGCATCCGCATCTTCAGGCTCAGGCTCCGAAACCTCAAACTTGACCTTGGGCCCCTCGGGGAGATCGAGCTTGATCTCCTCCTGGACAGGCTTTCTCGCCGCCGCGACAGGGGCCTTCTTGGTGTCGGGCATGACGATTTCGCCGCCCTTCTCCTTGTAGGCCGCGATTGCACGCTGGCGCTTCGCCTCAAGCTCGTCCGCAAGAATGCGGTTCGCCTCTTCGGCCGCCTTAAGCGCACGGCGGGCCTTGTTCATGCGACGGTCGCGGGCGGACACGGCCTCTGCCTTGAGCTTCTCGACACCGACCTTGAGAAAGGCGGCGTTGAGCGTCTCCACATCCTCCGACTCTAGCGAGCTGAGCGGGGAGTAAACCTCCACGTCATTCTCGCCAGCAAGACGCATCACGGTCTGTGACGTTGTGCCGATTTTGGCGGCAAGCTCGTAAACCCTCATAGTCTAATCACTCCTCCACTTCACCGATGAGCTCGGCCACAGCCTTGGCGGCCGCGTAGATGCCTGTTGCCGTGACGTCGTCCAGACCCGTGGCCGCCGCAAAGTCGGCCTCGTCCGTCTCGAGAATTCCGTCCACCGTAAGGAAGCCGGCATCGGCAAGCTGCGTGGCCTGCGCAGTCGAGATCGAGAATGTATCGGCAAGGGTTTTGATCGCTTCGGCCTTCTGATCCTCGAAAGACGCAAGATTCATGGCCTTGGTCACATCGATATGCCACCCTGTGAGTTTCGAGGACAGGCGCACGTTCTGTCCGCGCTTTCCGATCGCAAGCGAATACTGATCGGGAGCGACCGTCACATGCACTGCATTGTCCTGGTCCGGATCCACCTCAATCGTCTCCAGTTTTGCCGGGGCAAGCGCCTGCGTGACATAGCTTTTCACATCGTCGGACCAGCGGACAATGTCGATCTTCTCGCCGTTGAGCTCGCGCACGATGTTGCGCACCCTGGCGCCGCGCAAGCCGACGCACGCGCCGACGGGATCAACCTTCTCATCCATCGTGCGGACCGATATCTTGCTGCGGTAGCCCGGATCGCGGGCAACGGATACAAGCTCAACGACACCATCGGAAATCTCCGAGACCTCAAGACGGAACAGCGCACGCACAAATTCGCCGGAAGCGCGGGAAAGCGTGACGGAAGGTCCGGTAATCTCGGATTTCACATTGTGCACGATGGCGCGGATCGTATCGCCGACCGCATATTCCTCCGTGGGGATGCGCTCCTTGGCGGGAAGCACCATCTCGGTCTTCCCGACCATTACATATATGTCGCGGCGATTCAAACCGGTCACCGTACCGGAGACGATCTCACCGATGCGGCCCTTGAAATCGTTGAATGTGTTGGAGCGGATGGCCTCGCGGATCTTCTGCATGATCATCTGGCGCGAGGTCTGCGCAGCGATGCGGCCAAGCTTCGAAGCGGGCAGCTCAATGTCAATCGTATCGCCTTCCTGCTTGGTGGGATCAAGGCGCTGTGCGCGGGCGACGGAGATGAATCCCGTGCCGGTATCCTCATCAGACACCACCATCGTGTCAAACACATGGAGAGTAATGGTCTTGCGGTCGATTACAACGCGCAAATCATTGGTAACGCCAGGGTTGCGCCGTGCCGCCTGCTGAATGGCCTGCTCAATCGCCGTAAGCACGATTTCGCGATCAACGCCATTCTCGCGTTCGATGTAGTTGACCATCGCCAGCAACTGGTTGTCCGCCATTTTTCACTCTCCTTTTTGTCAAAAAACAATAAAAACCCCTACGGAGACCCTATGACCTCCGTAAGAAAACGCGGTGAATAATACGAAATAACGTCTTTTCTGTCAATGAAAAACCTCTTCCATTTGCAATTTTTAAGATAAAATGATATACTTGGACCGTTTTTTCTTAACATCAATGGAGAGTATCCGTGAGCGAAAAGCCTTCTGCCTACGCCGCCGCCGGCGTGAATATCGACAATAAAATGACAGCTCTCAAGGCCATCAAGGCCATGGTGGGCTCCACCAAGACCATCAATGTCGCGGGTGGCATAGGCTCCTTCGGCGGTCTCTGCCGCCTTCCCAAGGGCGTCAAGGATCCTCTTCTCGTAGCCTCCACCGATGGCGTGGGCACCAAGCTTAAGATAGCGTGCATGATGAACAAGCACGATACGGTCGGTCAGGATATCGTCAACCACTGCGTGAACGACATCCTCGTCCAGGGTGCGCGCCCCCTGTTTTTCATGGACTATGTTGGTACATCCAAGTTTGACGGCCCCGTGTTCCAGCAGATAGTGTCCGGCCTCTGCAAGGCCTGCAAGGAAAACAATATGGCCCTTCTCGGCGGCGAAACGGCCGAGCTCCCCGGCCTCTACCCTGCAGGCGAGTACGATCTTACGGGAACAATCGTCGGCACGGTGTCCAAGAAGGATGTCATAACGGGGCAGTCCATCCGCGCAGGGGACGTCATAATCGGCCTTCCCGCCGACGGTCTCCAGACGAACGGCTTCTCCCTCGCCCGCCGCGTATTCTTCGACGTCTGCGGAATGACGCCGTCTGACAAACTCCCCGGCACGAACCAGACGATCGGCTCGGCGCTCCTCACGGTCCACAAGAGCTTCCTCAAGCCCGTGTCGCGCCTTCTCGACAACAAGATCAAGATCAACGGCATGGCCCACATAACGGGCGGCGGCTTCCCGGACAACATTCCGCGCGTCCTGCCCAAGTCCGTCTATGCGGAGATCGACCGCACCACATGGGAGCCGCCCACAATCTTCAAGTTCATCGAGCGTCAGGGCAAGGTGGATCACGACGAGATGTACCGCGTGTTCAACATGGGCGTCGGCTACGTGCTCATCATGCCCAAGGCCTCGCTCAAGCGCATGGCGGCGGTGTTCAAGAACCTCAAGCAGAAGTGGTACCAGATCGGCGTCATCCGTGTCCGCAAGGGCGATGCCCCGCAGGTCGTCTACTCCAAGTGATCATGAAACGCGCACTCGTCACCGGCGGCGCCGGATTCCTGGGTTCGCATCTGTGCCGTCGGCTCCTTGCCGACGGCTTTGATGTAACCGCACTCGACAACCTCTACACCGGTTCGAAGCGTAATGTGGAGGACCTGCTGTCCGATGCCTCCTTCCGTCTGATCGAGGGGGATGTGATCGATTTCTCCACGGACGAAGGCTTTGACGAAATCTACAACCTGGCATGTCCGGCATCGCCCGTGCACTACCAGGCGCGCCCCATCTTCACGATGCGCACCTCCGTGCTCGGCACGATGAACATGCTTGAGCTCGCCAAGCGCTGCGGCGCAAGGCTGCTCCACTGTTCGACAAGCGAAATCTACGGCGATCCGCTCGTCCATCCTCAGCAGGAGAAATACTGGGGCAACGTGAACACGATCGGAATACGCTCCTGCTACGACGAAGGGAAGCGCTGCGCAGAGACGCTGTGTGCGGATTACATCCGCGAGTTCGACACCGACGCCCGCATGGTCCGCATCTTCAATACCTACGGACCAGCCATGCACCCGCAGGACGGGCGCGTGATCTCAAACTTCATCATGCAGGCGCTCAACGATGAGGACATCACGATCTTCGGGGACGGCTCCCAGACGCGTTCATTCCAGTACTGTGATGACCTTATCGAGGCGTTCCGCCGGTATATGGAACTGCCTGTCGGGCGCATCCGCGAGTTCTTCAAGGGGAAAGGCCTAGGAGCCCCTGCGATCAACACGGGGAATCCCGGAGAGTATACAATCCGCGAACTCGCGGAGGAGACGCTCCGCCAGATCCCCGGGTCGAAGTCGCAACTCGTGACGAAACCACTCCCCTCCGACGATCCAAAGCGCCGCAAACCGGACATCACGCTTGCCAAGGAACTTCTCGGATGGGAGCCGAAGGTGCCGCTCCGGGACGGTCTCGCGAAGACGATCGCCTACTTCAGGTCTGGCAGGCTAGCCTAACTCCTCCACTTCGGAGGCAATCTGCGTGACTAGCTGATAGTCCTTGCCGCCGCGCGTTCTAGGTTTCGTTCCCAACTTGACGAGCCGCGCGGCGGCCTTGGCGATGCTGCGCCCGCCAGGCGCATCGACAAGGGCGGAGCAGGCGGCGTCATACTTCGACTTCATGACGTCAAAGGCCTTGCCCACTTCCTGGAAATCCCTGATGAACCCGTTCGTGCGCTGAAGCAGCTCCTCGGCGGCGCGAGCGACGTCCTGCCGGTTCTTCTCCGAACGCTCCACGCTCCACATCATCTCAATCAGCCTGACGACGGGAACCACGCTCGTGGCATTCACGAATACAACATTTTTCCGCCGCGCATAGTCGCGGAGAAGTTCCTTCGTTCCGCTGACCGATATCTGCGCCTTCATCGCCATCATATAGACCTCTTCAAGAGGGATATACATCAGAACGGTCGGGAAAGCGTTCGGGACAGACGACTGATATTCAGCAGCCCCGATCTCCTCCACATGCTTACGGACCGAATCTACGATGCGGTCACGGAACGCCTTTCGTTCCTCGTCCGTTGCCGAAGCATGGTATTCCACCGCCGCATCGATCGTAGCCTTCGAATCGATTATGAGCGATCTGCCGCCCGGCATCTTGACGACGACATCTGTACGCTTGCTTCTTCTGCCGGATTCGTCCTCGAACGTCTCCTGATACGTGTAGTCGACAGTCTCCGTGAATCCAGCCAACTCCAGCACCCTCCTGAGCTGGATTTCGCCCCACTCGCCGGATAACCGAGCATCGCCTCTTATCGCATCGGCAAGGTTGTTCGCCTGGGCGGTGACCGCATTCGTCTGGGCGACAAGGTTCTCGATCTTGCTCTTCAGCTCCACATTGCGCTCTGCGATTGCGACATCGCTCGCCTCGATCTTCCTGCGGAACTCCTTTATGTTCTCGAGAAGCGGATTGACGATTCCCCTCAAATGCTCGGAGCCTTCGGCCTTGAGCTTCTCGCTGCGCTCTTCCAGAATCTTCTGGGCAAGAGCCTTGAACTGGGCCTCGCCCTGCGCGCGGATATCTTCGTAGTGGCGCTGAACATCCTCCAGTCGCTTCTGTTCAGATTCCACGGCCATCAAACTGCGGGCCGCTTCCATCTCAGCCTTGGAAAGCTTGGCCCGCATGATGGAATAGACCAGAAGCGCCGCCACCGCAGCCCCTGCAACAGCTGACGTCAAGACAATCATCTATTTGTCAGCGGGCGGCGTTTCGTGCCTCAAGCGATGCACGGTACGCGGCAAGGTCCACGTCCGCAGCGGCCACGCCGGACTTGACCGCAGCTTCAGCGACGGCGTACGAGACCTCCACAAACAGGCGTTTGTCGAACGGCTTCGGGATGATGTATCCGTCGCCGAACTCGAGCGTCTCCTCTGGATAGAGCGCCTTTACCTCATCCGGGACAGGCTTGCGCGCAAGCATCGCAAGCGCGTTTGCCGCCGCAACCTTCATCTCCTTGTTGATCGTGCGGGCGCGGACGTCGAGCGCGCCGCGGAAGAGATACGGGAAGCCAAGCACGTTGTTGATCTGGTTCGGATAGTCGCTGCGTCCCGTGACCATGATGAAACGGCGTCCCTCTAGCGCCTTCGCGGCCTCGGCGGGAGCAATCTCGGGATCGGGGTTTGCCATCGCGAAAATAGCGGGGAAGTCTGCCATCGTCTTCACATCGTCGCCGGTAAGGACGTTCGCCGCCGACACGCCGATGAACACGTCTGCGCCGACAAGGGCTTCCTTGAGCGTGAGCTTGTCCGTAGCGACTGCATGCTTCACCTTGTAGGCGTTGAGGTCCGTGCGGTCCGTGCGGAGCGTGCCCTTCGTGTCGCACATGACTATGTCCTTGACGCCGGCAGCCTTGCACATCTCGCATATGCGGATGCCTGCGGCTCCTGCGCCGTTCATGACGATCTTCAGCTCGGACATCTTCTTCCCGGCGAGTTCCGCATAGTTCATCACGCCCGAAAGCGCGATGACGGCCGTCCCCCACTGATCGTCGTGGAACACGGGAATGTCGAGCGCGGCATCAAGCCTGTCCTCGATCTCAAAGCACGCAGGTGCGGCGATGTCCTCAAGGTTCACTCCACCATACTGCGGAGCGAGAGCCATTACCGCATCAATCACGCGCTGGGGATCCGTCTTGCCGGTATCCTTTCCGTCCTGACGGCAGTGCGCCAGCGGCACGGGCCACGCATCCACGTCGCCGAACGACTTGAAAAGAACCGCCTTGCCCTCCATCACGGGGATGGACGCGGCCGCGCCAAGATCGCCCAGACCGAGAATTGCGGTGCCATCCGAAACGACAGCCACGAGATTGGGTTTTGCCGTGCAGTCATAGACTGCGGCAGGGTTCTCGGCTATCGCCTTCACGGCGTGGGCAACGCCAGGCGTATAGGCAAGACACAAATCATCCTTGGTCTTGAGCGGAGTCGGGAGCGTCACGCCGACCTTGCCGCCCTTATGGTATGCCAGAACCTCTTCACGTGAATATGCGGCCATCTTATGCCTTCTTTCCTTCTTCCACTTTTACTTCCTCGACCGTCACCTTCTTGATGACGACAGGCTTGACGGGCACATCCTGATGCATGCCCCTGTTGCCGGTCTGCACCTTGGCGATTGCATCAACGACCTCCATGCCTTTCGTGACCTTGCCGAACACGGCATAGCCGAATCCCTGCGGGGTCGGATTGCGGAAATCCAGAAAGCCGTTGTCCACCAGATTGATGAAGAACTGGCTCGTCGCGGAATCGACCACCATCGTACGAGCCATCGCGATCGTGCCACGGGCGTTCTTGAGACCGTTCATCGCTTCGTTGCGTATCGGGTCCTTCGTGGTTTTCTGGTTCATGTCGGCGGTGAAGCCGCCGCCCTGGATCATGAAGCCGTTGATGACGCGGTGGAAAATCGTATCGTTGTAGTGCCCGCTTTTCGCGTAGTCGGCAAAATTCCTGACGGTGAGCGGAGCCTTTTTCTCATCCAGCTCAAGCTCTATGTTGCCAAGATCAGTCTCAATTGTTGCTTTCATTGCATATACTCCTTAATGGGCGCGTATTCTACCACATTTCGGCGAACAGTGTCTGCATCACGAATCGACCTTGTCGAACGTCTCGACGACGATCGACGGCGGTGTTCCTTCATACGCTTCCAGATCCTTGACCGTGGTCTCGCCCGAAAGCACGCAGACGAAGTCGACGCCCGCATTGTCGGCGATGGCCTTGTCCGTATAGAGGCGATCCCCCACGACGGCGATTTCGTCCTTGCCGAACTGGAGAAGCACCGGAGTGAGGAGCGACGGCGAAGGCTTGCCGAACACGTGCGAAGGCTTCATGCCGTTCGTCGCCTCCAGAAACTTCAGCATTCCGCCGACATCCGGGATCGGTCCCTCCTCGGACGGGCAGCAGTTGTCCGGATGCGTTGCGACAAAATCGATTGGTCTCCCCGGAATCGTCTTCAGCCCCGCCTCGGCATTCCCTCCGTTGCGCATGTTCCAGAGCGCAGTCAGGCGGCGGAGTTTCTCGTAGGTCAGTTCCCTGTCGTAGGCAAGCGCGGCCAGCTCGTTGCGCTCCGGATCGTATCCGAAAGTGACGCCCACATCACTGAGGCGTTCATCCATGTGCTTCACGACGGCATCGCTCGCCACGAGATATACGCTCTTGTATCCCTTTTCGCGGATGTACTCCTCTAGCGTTATCAGCGGAGTGAGTATCTGATCCGGCTCTACGGGGATGTTCGCCCCTGCGATCTTCTTCATGTACTCGGCCGGTGTCTTCGACGTGTTGTTCGTGAGGTAGAAGAAACAGAACCGTCCACTCTTCGTGTTCTTGATGACAAATTCGACCGCCGGCTTGATCGGATCGGGGCCCATGAAAAGCGTACCGTCCAGATCGCAGACGAACGCGTGTTTGCTTTTTATGTCGAATGTACTCATGGCGGAGATTATATCATATCGCAAGTCTGGCAGAACGGGAATGTCTCAGCCGTCCACCATTGGCATGCGCTCTAGCGCGGAGAAGCCACGGTCTGCGTTCTTTTCATCCTCCGCATGGAAGTTGGCGACGGTGTCGCGCCACACCTCCAGCGTATCGACGAATTTGGAGAACATCTCGGTCACACCGTCTCCGTCCAGCAGGTCGAGCCGTTCATACCGGCAGAGGAAAAGCCTGCCGGTATCCGGATCCCTGGATATGGTTGCGCCCCCGGTGCCCCTGAACAGGTGATTCGCCATCAGAAGCGCATTCATCACAGACTCTGCATTCAGGGGCGGGAGGTCTCCGATTTCGCCGAGAATGCAGAAACCGCCGATCTCCTCGATTTCGTGTATCTCGACCGCCATGCCGTCTACGTCAATCCGGCAGACGCCTTCATCAGCCGGGAGCTCCACTCCCAGCCTGCGGCCGAGAAGCTCCACTACATCCTCGAACATCATTGTCCGCCTCCTTCCTGATTGAGCGGCGGCTCGTCGCCGAACATAAACAGAAGCGCGGTCATGACGCATTCGTTATCCATTCTCGCTTTCTGGAACGCCGCAATGTCCGCATTCTCTCCAACCACCACCGGATGCTGCTCGCGGAGCTCCACCATCATGCGCATACGCATGCGCGGCTCGATGTCCCTGAACGCATCGGACAGGCCGCCCACCCTGTCGGCAAGACACTGCATCGCAATGCGCACCGCATGCTTGCGCGTCTCCTGCGTCGAGCCGTCGTCCAACACGCCGCTGCCTTCAAGATCCTTGAGCAGACGCCGTACGTTCACGGCGAGCATCTCGTACATGCGCCTTCTGGAGTCCTCGTCCTTGAGCCAACCTCGGCTTCCGTTCAATCCCGGCAGATCGAACGGAACAGACAGCCGTGCGGCAGCATCCCTTATCGCCGCAACGGCATTCGCGTCCAGCCCGGTGTCTGGATGGGCGGCCATATATCCGTCAACATGACCGGCGATACCCTCCATGCGTGTCTGCGTCTGGGCGAGTCTCAGATCCTCCGCGGACTGCTCACGCATCATCTTGACGGATGTGATGTTGCCCAAGGTGGTGCGCACCGTATAGAGGCTGTCGGAGATTCCGTCCCCCACCGCCAGCAGGAACGATTCCGACCTCCCGTTCAGCGTCTCGCCCTGCAGCATATAGACTGTGTTGAACAGCTCTCTGATAACCGCAAGCACCTTCTGCGCCAGACTTTCCATCTCTGCCCGAGTGTGAGTCTCTTTCGCACGGTACGCCCTGTACTCTTTGGTCAGGGCGTTGCCTGGCGCCCCGACAGTGCCGTCGGGCGACAGGTAACGCACATTCAGGAGCTGCTCGATGAACGGATAGACATGCTCCGCGCAGTGCTCCGGCTGTTCAAGCTCCCTTGCGAACGAGGCGAACGGCCCTTCCGCATCGCGAATGGTGTCGTTGATCCTCAGCCAGTTCTGGACAAGCCAATCGTTGGACTCCGGCAGATGCTCCGTATCGAACGGGAACTCAAGGAAATGGTTGATCGAGGGGATGAGGAAGGAGGCGGCCGCGAACAGGGGCGACGATTCATATTCCCCTTCCTCCGGCGTGGAATAGCGCATCTCCCGGACTGAAAGTTTCG
>SUVZ01000049.1 GCA_015061765.1 Lentisphaerota bacterium | reverse complement strand
TCCGAACCGGGCCATGCGCCCGCATATGCGGATGGATGCGCGATCTTACGCCGAAAGAGGGATCGCCGGCGGAGCGGGGATGCGCCGAAGTGCCGCCGACGCGCCACGTGCAACCGTGGGCAGTGCCGGCCCCAACGCCAAACGCACCGCTGCGAAAAGAGGTGGAGCGCGAAATGGATGCACCCGAAGGCAATCTTGTGATTGTCGAGCGGTGCATACATGAGCGCCAACACCACTTTTCGTGCCGGGAGTACGGTTGGGTCGGTACTGCCCACAGATTCGGGGCAAGCACTGCACGGACCGACGGTACGAGAAAAAATGGGTAAACTCCAGGCCCTACCTAATTTGCGGGGTTTTGCAAGTGCATCCAGCAATTGATCAATGTAATTGCTGAAAAATGCTGAAAATACTTGACAAAAAAAAACAAAAGTATAGTACACGCCATCTTGCATTAAGGAGAGAAAGGCAATGTTTCATCCAAATGAGGAATGTGCACTCATGAATACGCGTTTTAGGTTTGTCGAGTCAAAAGCCGTATCGGCGGCAATGCCGGGATGCGGACATTCGCACTGCGGAAAATGGACCGTTGCGGTGTGCGGGATGCTGGCGGCCCTTGCATGTTCGGCGGCGCCCATGCAGCTTGTGAAGGATGGCAAGGTGACGGCGCAGATTGTCGTGCCTGAGCTTGCTGACGCGGCAGAGACATTTGCCGCCCTGGAGGTGCAGAAGTGGGTGGGCGCGATGACCGGCGCATATATTCCGGTGGAGAAGCCGTCCGCCGCGAAAAAGGATGTCGCCACCGTGTATGTCGGCGAAGGTTTCGCGAAAAGACGCTTCCCCAAGGACATCAGGAAGATGGGAGAGACCGACGGGTTCGCGGTGCGCTCCGCAGACAAGGACGGAGTCCAGTGCGTGTTCGTGTTCGGCAGTACGGTGAAGGGGACGCTCCACGGCGCCTATGCCCTGCTTGAGCGCAACTCCGACATCATCTGGCCGCGCCCCGACCCTCAACTCGGCGCGGTGTTCTCGCGCACCGCCGACTTTACGCTTTCCGATACGGACTTCATCGACGTGCCGCGCACCAGAATGCGCGAATGGCAGTGGAACGGCGGGCCGGGCAAGAACCTGTACGACTGGGACAAGCTGTGGGCAGCACGCAACAGACAGAACATGAACGCTGAAGGTGCGGCAGAGCTTTCGTCCTCCTTTCTCCGGTACGGTCCGGGGCACAAGGTGAAGCGCTACGTTGCGTCGGAGCGCAACTTCAGGGAGCATCCGGAATGGTTCCCGTTCCTCGATGGCAAGCGCACTATGGACGGCGGAATGCTGTGCCTCACGGCCTACGGCATGCTGGACGAGTACTATGCCAACCTGACGAACGATCTGGCGAACGCATTCCACGGAACGCCGCCCGGCAAGATCAAGGTGGATTACCTGAACGTGTCGCTTGCCGACAACGGAATGATGTGCAAATGCGAGAAGTGCATGGCTCCGTTCGTGTGCGAGAACGGCGTGATCGTCCAGCCGGGCGATCCCGCGTTCCGTCCGGCGCAGTACTTCACCTTCATAAACAAGCTTGCCCGGATGCTCGCCAAGACGCATCCGCATGTCTTCCTCGGCACGTACGCATACGGCGTCTCGGTAACGCCGCCGCCGTTTCCGCTTGAGAGCAACATCTGCGTGCAGCTGTGCCTCACCGCGCTTGACGAGCGCTCGCCCGTCTTCGATACAGAGCGAAATGGTGGATCGAAAAGGCTCGTCGACGCCTGGACGGACAAGTGCGTCGGCATCTGGTACCGCGACTACACCGGGCTCTCCGGCAGGACCGACCGCGCCATCGAGTATCCGTTCGCGGAGGGCGCACGCTACTGCATGGAGCTGAAAAATCCTGTCGTCGCCTATTCCGCAGAGCATCCGCGCGACAAGGCCGGCGTGGACGCCAACAACCCCGCGACCGAGGCGTGGGACGTCTCCGGGATGTCCACATGGGTGATGTCACGTTTGTGGTGGAATCCGTATGAGGATGTGGACGCTCTGCGCCGCATGTACATCAGGCGGACGTACCGCGAGGCGGCGGACCAGATGCAGAAATACCATGACGCCATGCGCGATGCCTTCCGCGCCGACCGCATGCCGACGATGTTCCTCGTCGGGAGCCCTGTGTTCCTCACCAAACGCTATGTCGTTGATGCCGGCCTGGCCGACGGGATGCGCGGCTTCCTCAAGGCCGCGCTTGCCGCCGCGAAGCATCCCGTCTCGGCGGAGCTGATCCGCCGCCAGCTGGCGCACTTCGAGCGCAACTGCGCGAGAGCGGCCGCCATTCCGGACTATGCAATGTCTGTTAAGCCGCTTTCCGCCGGATGGGACGCGGCTGCCGAGTCTTCGCCGTTCGTCTCGGCCATCCCCGTCTACGGGCGCAGGGACGATTTCGGCGCCCCTGCGAAGTTCAGTACCACCTTCAAGGCTCTGTGCGACGATCAGGCGCTGTACCTGCGCATGCGCTGCGTCGCACCGGACGCACTGACGATCAAGGGCGACGATGACCCGACGCATCTCGGAGGTTCGCCTTTCTCAAATGACAGACTGGAGTTCTACGTGGGCCGCGCCGACAAGGGCGTGTACTGGCATTGGATCATGGATCCCGGCGTCGACGGTTCTGGCAAGGGCCCGGTCCGCTTTACCAAGGTTAACGAACGTGTGAAGGACTTCAAGTGGACGCGCACCGTCGAACGTGACGCGGAGGCTTGGACGGTGACGATGCGCATTCCGTTCTCCGACCTGGAGCTGAACGGCCGACCGAAGGAGCTGCTCTTCAACTGCTTCCGCGACAGAAAGTATTCGTCGGGCAAGAAAAACAACTTTGGGCGCGAGAAAATGTCCACGGACCGCAGCAGCTGGACGGGCGGCGGACTTCACGATCCGGGCGGCTTCGGCAAGCTCAAGTTCGAAGAGTGACAGTTAAATTTAACAGCTGACAGGAGGGATATCCGATGAATACGAAGAATATGCTTGCGGTTGTTGCGGCGTTTGCCGCGACTGCCGTGTTGGCGGCAGGTCCGTGGTACGTGGCGAAGGAAGATCCCAACGCCGCCGACACTCTCGTGGAGGGGCGCGGCACTGAGGCGCTGCCGTTCCGAACCATCCAGGCCGCGCTCGACAACCCGGCTTTCGAGGCGCTCGACACTGTCTATGTCAAACCCGGCGTGTACGACGAGGGAATGAAGAATGATGGTTTCAAGTATAGCATGACGAACCGCGTTTTCATCTCAAAACCCGTACACCTGAAGGCCTTGGGGAAGAAGGCGGACACGGTCATCACGGGGTATGTCTCGGAGCAGGACGAAAGAAACGGTTGCGGCATAAATTCCATTCGATGCGTCGGCATCGACGCTGCCGCCATGGGGACGATCATTGAGGGCTTCACCTTCCGCAACGGGCGTTCCACAAACATATCCAACTCCAATCGCGCCTACCGCAGGGGAGGCGGCGTCTATTATAACGGAACGGACAAGGGTGTGACAGTGGTGGACTGCGACTTCATCGACTGCCGTGCCCCATATGGCGGCGCAGCGTGTCGTGTTGTGGCGATTCGCTGTCTGGTAGATTCGTGCTACGGTAAGACGGGTGCGGCATTCGACGGCTGTCATCTGTTTTCGTGTGTTGTGATTGGGTGCTGTCGGATGGACGATGTAAACAATACAGGTGATGCAGTCGTCTCGGCGACGTCTGGCGATACGATTGTCGTGAACAATACTTTTCTGTTGAATAAGGTTCTTCGTGTTTTTCAGACTAATTCAGAAGGAAAAGTATTCGGAACGAATTTATTTGAGGTATATAACTGCGTGCTGGCGGGCGCTTCCACCGCCACTTTGGAAAATGACAATGCCGCAACGGTGGCCAATTCGACAAAGACCGACACTTCGGCCGAAGGCAAGTTTCAGGTGTTCTCACCAGGGCTTGGCGACTTCCGTCTGGTTTCAAACGCGACGGCCATCGGCTTGGGGCTTGCTTCGTGGACAAATCGGCTTGTAGAGGTGGGGGTGGATTCCAAGTATCTCACGCGCGACTTCCTTGGCGCGGAGATTGTGCCGGATACGGAAGGAAAGGTGAACGCCGGCGCGGTGCAGGCCGTCGCAGGGCCGCATGCATCTGCCAGGCTGTATTTCGATGCACCTGCCTATGTGGACGGCTGTTTGGTGTCACCTGAGAGATGGGTGTATTCCGAGACGTGGCCCGTTCAGTACAAGATTCGTCCCGTTGTGCCGGAAGGAAAAACGTTCTACGGCTACTACCACACGAAGGTGAGCAGCGATACAGATCCACTCTTCATCTACCCTCAGTATGATGGCAATATGTATGTTGTTCCGCCGTCAGCTACTACCACCGCGTCGCAGACGCTTCAGGCGAAGTACGCTGAAGCCGAGATTTGGGTGGATCCGTCCGATGCCGGCTCCGACGAGAACGGTACCGGCTCTGCGCAGGCTCCGTACAAGACGCTTCAGAAAGCCGTTGACTCGTCGGTGGACTATACGATCATCCACGCGCGGTCAGGCGACTACGACGCCGGCGGAAGGGCGGTCAGCAACCTGCTTTCGCGGGTGGACTTCACGGGGGATACGAAGTTGCATGTGCTGCTTCGCGCCGAGGAGGGACCGGATGTTACGGCGATTGTGGGTGAGTCCGATCCGGATACGCTCTCCGACACCGGTGAGCCGGGGTGCGGCACCAAAGCCGTTCGGTGCGCCATGATTAACAGTAACACCGCTATTCAGGGCTTTACCCTAAAGGGCGGGCGTACTCACAGCCTTGCAATTGCGCCGGAATCAGATACTTCCCACTGGGGCAAGAACGGCGCCGCGGTATATTGTCCGTATGAAGACACTGTGCGCGGGCAGTTGCTTGACTGTGTGGTGACCAATTGCGTCGGCGTCGATTCCATTCTTTTTGCCTGCCACGCCAAAAGGTGCCGTGTCGTCGGAAACAGGTCAAGGAACCATCTGTTCAACAGGGGCTTTTATGCGGCCATGATGGTCTATGGCAATGTCAGCCTGGGTTACTTGAACAACAAGGCGCATACCTACATGAGCACATACGTCGGCAACACGAAGCATCCGGCGCAGTCGGAGTTTGTCAACTGGGGCGCTAATTGCACGCCGCGCTACTCGGTGTTTGTGGGTGGGAGCGTGGGTAGAGAGTCTTCAGCCGACTACGGCAACTGCGTGTGGCAGCAGACGGCGACGGCAAACCTCTCCGCAGATTCGATCATAGCCGATCCGCTGCTCGTCGACATCGCGAACGGCGATCTGCGCCCGTTTGCGTTTTCGCCCGTAGTCCATGGGGCGGCTGCGGAGGGCGCTTTCTACAAATACGTCACATCTGATTTCAACGGAGGGCCGCTTGCCATTTCGGCGGACGGGCGACTCACCGCCGGCGCATTCCAGGGTTCGCTGCCGTCCGCATTTGTTCAGACGGCTAAAGACGGCTCTGTCGTCACGAATGTGCTGGAGGTAGGAAGTACAGGAGCGTTGACGTTCCCGGCAAATCGTGAAGGTGTAGCGCCCTGGTGGAAGGGTGCGGTGGATCTCTATGAAGGCGATCTTGAGATAGCATGGGGCGCAAAGGGTTCGCCTTGCTCGTTTGCCGCGACGGTTTCCGGTGAAGGTACGCTTACGGCGACGCTGGACGGCGACGCGTTGGGTTCGGTGGTTGCGGCGGACGGTACGAAGACGTTTGAATTCATGAATGACGGACAGGCCGTGCGCACGTTGAAGCTGTCTTTCGCCGGAAGGGGAACCGTCAGGCTTTCAGATTTCTGCAACCACATGGGTTTCATCATGGTGGTGAGGTAGCAGGGTCGCGGACGGAGTGGAAACAAAAAGAAAATGAAGATGACGGGATTCAGGTTGGTGTTTGCGGCGGCGATTGCAGCGGGCGTGGTGACGTCTGCGGCGGGTGTGTCGGTCGTGAAGGTTTCGGACTTCGGTTTTGATGCGGAGGATTCTACGCGTTTTCTTCAGGCGGCGCTCGATTCCGGCGCGAAGAAGGTGATCGTGGACAGGCGGTCGTCGCCGTGGATCACGAAGCCGCTCTTCTGCCGTTCCGGACAGGCGGTGTTTTTCGAGGAGGGCGTGGAGGTCGTCGCGAAACGCGGGGAGTTCCGCGCCAAGGACGACTGCCTTTTCATGCTGAACGGTCTGCACGACGTGAAACTCGTCGGCGGAGGCAAGGGCGCCACTCTGCGGATGTGGCGCGAAGACTACCTCAAGCCGCCGTATCCCAAGGCGGAATGGCGGCACTGTGTGGCGATCCACGGGTGCTGCCGCGTGACGGTCGAGAACCTTGCGCTGCGCGATTCCGGAGGCGACGGTCTGTACGTGGGGCGGCTTCGGCGTTCCGGAAAGGGTGTCGAGCGAAGGGTTTCGCGCGACATTGTCGCGAGGGGCATCGTGTCGGACGGCAACGCGCGGCAGGGTTCGTCCATAACGGCGGTCGAGAATCTGCTCTACGAGAACTGCACCTTCTCCAACACCAGGGGGCGTCCGCCGCAGGACGGAATCGACATCGAACCGAACGGGAAATTCGATCCGATAGAGAACTGCGTTTTCCGTAACTGTCGATTCGAAAACAATGCGTCTTCGGGGTTTGCCATCGCCTGCTTCTCGCACGACGAGCAGAGCCGCCCGATCACGGTGACGCTTGAAGACTGCATGTTCATTGGGAACAAATGCTCATTTGCATACGCCCAGAACAAGCGAATAACCAAAAAGCGCGGATGGAACCGGGCGCATGGGAGGGTTGTGTTGCGCAGATGCACATTCGACAGGGCGCGTGAGCACGCCGTAACGGTGCGCAAGCCCGGCGACTATCTTAAGTTCGAGATGGAGAACTGCACGATCCGCGACTGCTGTCAGGGCAATCCGCGTCTGCCGGATGTCGCGTTCGACCATCTCTACGGCGACATTCCGCCAGTTGACGCGGTTTCGATCAGGAATCTGCGGATATTCCAGCCTGTCGATCGCTGCTGGGTGTCGTTCGATGATGTCGGCTATGGCGCGCCCAAGACGGAGAGCTTCGTGGGCGACGTGACTGTAAAGTCGCCGGCCGGCACGAAGAGGATTGCCTTGGATGCGGCGTTCCGTGAATGGGCCTTTCCGGCATTCTGGGCGAAAGGAGAGCCGGGGCGTCGGCGTCCTGATGCGTGCGCGACCGTGGTCGACCGTGTCCCCGGTCGTTGCGTCGCGCTTTCGAGGCTTCGCGTGCGCGGCAATGTGCGCTACGTGTTCCATGCGGCGAAGGCAGGTAAGGTGCTCTTCAGGGGAAGGCTGGCGAAGATCGGGAAAAAGGCGGTGGAGGACGCGACGCTTGAGATGCGTCCGCTGAACGGAGGCGCCGCCGTGAAGGTGCGGGTTCCTGTCGGCAAGGCGGCAAAAGACATTACCGTTGACGTGCCCGCCGCCGGATTCTACAGTCTGGGCGCCGATCTCGGCGGACATGCGTTCGTGCTGGAGGGCTCGGAGGTGCCGGTGGGACTGGATGTCTCGGAGAGTCCGGTTGCGATTCAGGCATCCGTTGGCGACGTATGGTTTTCCGTGTACGGCGGCGAACCGTTCAACGTGATGGTCAGCGGACAGGGATGGGGCGAGCGCGTGGGCGCGGAGCTGTTCGATCCGTCCGGGACAAGCGTGTGGCGTGAGCCGACGGCGCTCTGGTGGCGCGGATGGCGGGGGCGCGGCTCTGTTGCGTCTGGGCTGTGGAGACTGCGTCTGACGCGGCCGAAGGAGGGGCGTCTCGAGGATTTCCGCGTGGACATGACGGGCGCCACGGGCGTTCTATTCCTCTCCTCCGACAAGCACTGGTAGTGCGCCGACCGCTATCTGGAGCCTCAGGCATGGTCTGGACGGGCATTGCTTTCCGCGTTGGATCAAACAGGCGTTTGAAAAGCCGGGTGAAAAGCAGTGACTGCACGTCTTGATTTGCGGAGCGGGATTTCGTACAATATGCGGCATGAAGCGGAAAATAAAGTTTAAGCGAATTTTGCTGAAGCTCTCCGGAGAGGTCCTCGCCAACCGAGAGACCGGGGAGTGCATCGACCCGAAGAATCTGGCGTTCATGGCAGAGCGGGTCAAGAAGATTCATAAACTTGGATGCGAGGTGGGAATCGTCCTTGGCGGCGGTAACATCTTCCGGGGGCTTTCAGGGTCGCAGAATGGCGTGAACCGTGTTACGGGCGACTCCATGGGCATGCTCGCCACGATTATAAACGGCCTCGCAATGATGAACGCCCTGGAGTCCATCGGCGTGCCTACGCGCGTTATGACATCCATTGAGATGCCGAAGCTTGCCGAGCCGTTCATCCAGCGCAAGGCCATACGCCATTTCGAAAAGGGGCGCGTATGCATATTTGCGGGCGGCACAGGCAATCCATACTTCTCCACCGATTCCGCCGCTGCGCTCCGCGCAAGCGAAATCGGGGCCGATGTGCTTCTCAAGGCCACCAAGGTGGACGGCATCTACACCGCCGACCCCAAGAAGGACCCCAAGGCGAAGAAGTACCCATCGCTCAAGTACGAGACCGCGCTTGAAAAACGCCTGAAAGTCATGGACTCAGCCGCGTTCGCACTTTGCATGGACAACGACATTCCGATCGTCGTGTTTGATTTCTTCGACGGCAACGCCCTTGAACGTGTAGTCAAGGGTGAGTCGGTCGGAACGATCGTGAGCTAAGTCCTGACACAGGCGGATGAATTGAACTTCTGCAGGTCATCCGCCGCCAACCATCTATTCAGACAATAACCATCATTCACCAACTATCATGGATTTGACAGCACAGACAAACAAGATCGCAGCCCAGTCGGAGCTTGTGAAGAAGATTCGTGAAGAGGTCGGCAAGGTGATTGTCGGCCAAGAGCGCCTTATAGACCGTCTCATACTCGCCCTTGTAACAGACGGGCATATCCTTCTTGAAGGCGTACCGGGCTTGGCGAAGACGCTCAGCGTCAACACGCTTGCCAAGGCGCTTGGACTGGACTTCAAGCGGATATCTTTCACGCCTGACCTTCTTCCTGCCGATGTTGTCGGAACTCTGGTATACTCCCCGAAGACTGGTGAGTTCTCCCCGAAGAAGGGCCCGGTCTTTACAAACCTGCTTCTTGCGGACGAGATAAACCGCGCTCCCGCAAAGGTGCAGAGCGCTCTACTTGAGTCAATGCAGGAGCGTCAGGTGACGATCGGCGACGAAACGTACCGTCTGCCACAGCCGTTTCTTGTGCTCGCCACACAGAACCCTATAGAGCAAGAGGGGACTTATCCGCTTCCCGAGGCGCAGGTTGACCGTTTCATGTTCAAGTGTCTGGTGGAGACTCCGTCCAAGGCAGACGAGCGCAGGATCATGGAGCGGTTTGCCCAAGGGGCGAAAGCTCCGGAAGCCGAGTCTGTCGCCACTCCAGAAGCGATTGCGGAATTGCGCGATACGCTCAAAGAGGTCTATTGCGACGAGAAGGTCGGGGACTATATCCTCGATATAGTTTTTGCGACGCGTGAACCGGAGAACGTGAAAGGACTTGAGGCTCTCAAGGAGCAGATACAGGTCGGCGCTTCTCCCCGTGCGACGTTGGCACTCAACAAGGCTGCGCGCGCTAATGCGTTGGTGAACGGTCGTGCATATGCCACGCCGCAGGATGTAAAATCCGTTGTGTATGACGTGCTTCGCCACCGAATTCTCCTCACTTACGAGGCAGAAGCGGAGAACATTACAAGCGACAAGATCATAGACAAGATTCTTTCCGTGATTCCTGTTCCGTAACAGGAAATCTGACGATTCGACTAATCAAACCTTTTCAGGGGCTGAGTCCAATTACTCCAGGGGTTGCCACCAGGCCGCTGCAGTAGTGCGTTTTCTTTCGCGTACAACGCCAGAATCTCCAAAATATCATAGAGAGCAATCAGGTCTGATTAGGTGCGTTTAGTTTCGCAGACCATCCCTATTCGCCGCCCGATGAGGATTTTGTTCGCGAAGACGTATGTCCGTGTCTGCTTTATGGTAAAATACGGAAATTAATTTCAATGAAGGTGAATGTAACCATGCAGCTTGTCACAGAACAGATTCAGAAGTCCATGGAGGGATCGTCATGGATCCGCAAGATGTTTGAGAAAGGTCTGGAACTGAAGATGCGCTATGGCGCGGACGCGGTCTGCGACTTCTCCCTCGGCAATCCGGATGTGCCGCCGCCTGCCGCCACAAAGGATGCGCTAGAGGCCATTGCCGCAGATGCGGTGAAACCGCTCGGTCTCGGATACTGTCCGAATGCGGGCATACCGTCCGTCCGTGAAGCGATGGCGGACTACATCAACCGGCAGCAGGGGATCGCGGATTCCCCGACGCGCTGCGATGCAAGCCACGTTGTGATGACCGTAGGCGCGGCTGGCGCGCTCGTCTCGTTCTTCCGCGCTGTCATCGAGCCGGGCGACGAGGTCGTGTGTCCCGCTCCGTATTTCGTGGAATACGGCAGCTATTGCGGACACTTCGGCGGCGTTCTCAAGACGGTGCCTTCGAAAAGCGACGACTTTTCGCCGGACATTGATGGCCTTGCGGCGGCGATCACGCCCAAGACGCGTGCGTTGCTCGTGAACTCCCCGAACAATCCGACCGGCGCGATCTATTCAGCTGAGACGATGGCGAGGATATCCAGACTTGTGGATGACGTCAACGCCGCCCGTGGCGAATCTGGGCGTCCGCTCTACCTGCTCTCGGATGAACCGTACCGCGCGTTCGCGTATGACGGAGCGGAGGTCGCGCCAGTCCTTCCTCTCACCAAATGGAGCATTGTGCTCGGCTCATTCTCCAAGACACTGTCGCTTGCCGGCGAACGCATCGGCTACATTGCGCTCAACCCCGCAATGCCGGACGTCGCAACGCTCGCGGCCGCAGTCACGCTAACGAACCGCACGCTCGGTTTCGTGAATGCGCCCGTGATCGGGCAGCGCATGGTCGCCTCGCTCCTGGATTCGACCGTCGATCTCGGAATCTACGACCGGCGCCGCAAGTTGATGGCTGAGGTCCTTTCCGCGGCGGGCATTGAGTTTGCGATGCCGAAGGGCGCGTTCTATTTCTTCGTGAAGGCGCCGGGCGGGGACGACATCGCGTTCACCGATGCGCTGTACGAGGAACGGATACTGGTCGTCCCCGGGCGCGGCTTTGGCGGACCTGGCCATGTGCGCCTTTCCTGCTCCGTCGATGAACGGATCATAGCCCGTTCGGCGGAAGGTTTCAAGAAAGCCGTATCAAGGATGTCGTAATGCTGTACTGGCTTTCATATGCTCTGGAGGATCATTTCGGGCCGTTCCGTCTGCTCCGGTCCCATGTTCTGCTGCTTTCGTTCGGGACGTTCCTCTCTGCGTTCCTGACCTGGTACATGCTTCCGAAGCTGTGGCATCTCATGCCGCATGACCATGGCAAGGCGATCCTCGGCAAGGACGGCATGGCGTCCGCCGGGAAGCCGACCGGGGCGGGCGTGATCGTAACCCTTGTCGCATTGCCGGCGATCATTCTGTGTGCGCCGCTTTCCGTGTGCGACATGGGTGTCGTGCTGTGCATGTATGCGGCGATGGCGTTCGGATTCCTCGACGACGCCTCTTCGGTTCCGTGGGGTCAGCTGAAGAAGGGTCTGCTGGACATGGTCGTCTCACTGGGTGCGGCGATGTTTCTGTATGCAGGGCAGGGCGGCGATGTGTGGCTTCCGCTCGCGAAGACGGTCTGGGAACTTCCGTGGTGGCTGTACATTCCCGGCGCCGGCTTCCTGCTCTGGTTCACGATGAATGCGACAAACTGCTCCGATGGCGTGGACGGGCTTGCGGGATCGCTCACGCTCATTTCGCTTGTGTGTCTTGCGGGTCTGCTCTATCTGGTCATCGGCTACGCCCCCGTTGCGAAATACATGCTGCTCCCTTTCAATCCGCAGGCCGCGCGCTGGGCCATATTGCTGATGACGGTGACTGGAGCCCTGTGCGGATATCTCTGGTGGAACGCCGAACCGTCGAAGGTTCTGATGGGCGACGCCGGCAGCCGCTTTCTGGGGCTTCTGGTCGGCGTAGGCGTGCTGGTCACGGGGAACCCGGTTCTCGTTTTTGCTGTTGCGCCGATCGTTCTTGTCAATGGCGGCGGCGGACTCGGAAAGCTCGTGCTTCTGCGCATGCTAAAGCGATTCGGGCTGGAAGTGCGCCATCCCAGCATGCTGACGGAGCTTGAGCAGGCGGCCCAGTCTCCGGTGGTGCGCATGATCCATTCTGTCCGTTTCCCGCTTCATGACCACTGCAAGCGGATTCTCAAGTGGTCCAATGCGCAGGTGCTGATGCGGTTCATGCTTATGCAGGCGTTTCTTACGCCTCTGCTGTTTATCCTCATGCTCAAGGTGCGCTGATGGCGGAGATGTTCGAGCGCAGCGCATATCTGCTCGCCGGGCCTACGGCCTCAGGCAAGTCGGCGATTGCCGCAGTCCTGGCGCGCGAGATGGGGGCCGTGATCCTGTCCGCCGATTCAATGCTCGTCTACAGGGGCATGGATCTCGGCACCGCCAAACCGCCGCCGGAGGAGATAGCCGAGTTCAGGATGGGAGGCGTCGATCTGGTGACGCCGGCGGAGGAGTTTTCGTCCGGCGCGTGGCTGCGGGCGGCGGCGGAATGGGCGAAGTCCATTCCCGAGGATACGCCAATCGTGATTGTCGGAGGCACGGGATTGTACTTCTCCGCGCTTCTCCGCGGACTCGACCGCGCCTGGACCAGTCCGCCGCCCGAGTACCCGGTGCTCAAGATCGACCGTGCCGTCGTCAGGAAGCGCATAGCGGACAGGCTGGACGCGATGTTCCTCTCCGGGCTGGAGGAGGAGAAGCGCAGACTTCACGAACTCTATCCCGTTTGGTCTAAGACGGCCGCGCTCGCCATAGGATACCGTGAGGGCGACGACCGGGAGAGGATATTCATCCGCACGTGCCAGCTCGCGAAGCGCCAGGATACGTGGTTCCGGCATCAGGCGAGCGCGATATACGTGGAGCCGACGGTTGAGGCGGTGCGAGAGTGCTGGGGCTCGCGCGGACCATGGAAGGTCGTTTTCGGATGCTGAGGCCGGGGTGCCCATGACGTTTTCACTCGCACCGATAGCCGGTTTCACGAATGCGGCGTTTCGCCTGATGGCGACGCGCGGAGGTGCGGACCTGACATACACGGAAATGGTGTCCGCCGCCGGCCTTGCGCATGGATCGTCGCCCACCCGTCATCTGATGGAGGTGCTGCCGGGGGAAGGGCCTGTTGCCTGCCAGCTGTTCGGCTCTAAGGCGGATGAACTTGCCTTTTCGACGCGTGAAGCGGTGGCTTTGAACAGGTTTGTCGAGGTCAATCTCAACGCGGGATGTCCGGTGCCGAGAATCGTGCGCGAAGGGGCGGGCTCGTCCCTGGTCAAGAATCCCCGGCTGGTGAATGAACTGCTTTCCGCGATGGTCGCGGAATCCGGCGGAGTCCCTGTTACGCTGAAGACACGCCCCGGACCTCGCCCCGACAAGGTGCTGATGCTTGAACTTCTGGATGCCGCCGAGACGGCGGGTGCGAAAGGATTGATACTCCATGCGCGGTTCACTTCACAGAACCACGGTGGCGAGGTGCATCTTGATCTTCTATCGGAGCTTGCCGGAAGGGCGAAGATCCCCGTCTCCGGCAATGGCGGCGTTGTTGACGCCAAGACGGCTGAGGCGATGGCGGCGACCGGCGTATCCTCGATCATGGTTGGGCGCAGCGCACTCTCCGATCCGTACATATTCTCGAAGCTGAAAGGTCTAGAGTTCGAGCAGCCGTCTGCGGAATGTCTTTTCCGCGGAAACCTTGATGCGTTGATCGCCTTGCATGCGCAGATATCGGAGCGTTTCCCGTCTGACAGGATGCCTTCGCTGGACTTCTGGGTTGCGGGGGCTGTACGCACGCATCTTTTCCGCTATTTTGCCGGGATGCGGGGTGCCGGAGAATTCCGTCGCCGCCTGATGTCGCTCCGTACCTTGGACGAGATTCTGGAGACTGCCAGATTCCAGCCATCCCTTTGACTGGAGTTTACCCATTTTTTTCGGGCATGAAAATCACCACACGTCCATAAATAAAGGGTGAAGTGCCAGTTTTCGCTTTGCGATAACTGAAAAATTGCCTGTGGGTGCGCCGTATGGAGTGCCTTCGAATCAGCGGCAATTGCTCCGCTTGGCGGCGGAGGTGTTTTCG
>SUVZ01000570.1 GCA_015061765.1 Lentisphaerota bacterium | reverse complement strand
CGATACGCGCCGCGTTTCCGGGAGTCGATCCGGCTCTCGTAGGCGACGACATGGCATATCCCGCGATGATAAAGGTCGTCCCCAACGGCTGGGTGGGGCTTGTCGCGGCGTCGCTTATGGGCGCGCTCTTCTCGACGGTCGCCGCGCAGCTGTCGATGGGAGCGAACTACGTCACGAACGACATCTGGAAGCGCTTTGTCCGGAAGGAGGCGTCGGACCGCGAGATGATCCTTGTCGCCCGTGCCGCGTCAGCGGTTCTAATGGTCTTAGGATGCGTCCTCGCGCCGCTCCTCGAAAGCGCCAAGGCGGGATTCGACCTGATGGTGCAGGTCGGTGCAGGCACGGGACTCGTCTTTCTTCTGAGGTGGTTCTGGATGCGTATAAACGCTTGGACGGAGATAGTCGCGATGGCCGTCTCGTTCCTCTGCGCCGTGTTTTTCCAGCTCGTTTGGCCGCATATCTCGGAGACGCCGCTCCTCTTCTGGCAGAAGCTCCTTTTCACTATAGCCGTTACGTCCGCAGCCTGGCTCGCGGCGACGTTCCTAACACACCCGGAAAATCCCGATACGGTCGCGAAGTTCAGGGCGCTTGTCCGCGCCGATGGACGCGATGTCGGCAAAGGCGTTCTCATGACCTTCCTATCGTCCATCGCCATCTTTGCGTTCATGGCGCTTGTCTCCCGTCTCGTTTGCAGGTAGAACATTTGGACCTCTATGAGGGCTCTATATTGGTTTAGATCCGTAATTGTCAAATAGTGGCATTTTGTTGGATGCGGAATTGTATTAAAACCCTGATTTTACGGTTGCGGAATTGTAATAGGATATGATATAATACGCGCAGTTAAGGGAGAAAACCATGCTTAAACGAAAAATATGGCCAAAATTAGAGGCGTTTAAAGCGACTGCGGACAAAAAGACGCTTCTACTTACAGGAGCTCGTCAGGTCGGCAAGACGTATATAGTCGAACAATTCGCAAGGGCAAGGTATAAATCGTTTGTTGAAATCAACTTTGTGGAAGATTCTGCGGCCAAGGCCATCTTTCATGACGTTGCTGACGAAAAGGACGTTTTACGCCGCATCACGACATATGCCCAAGGCAAGATAATTCCAGGCGAGACGCTTGTTCTTTTTGACGAGGTTCAGGAATGTCCCGAGGCCGTGACTTACGCAAAGTTTCTTGTCGACAAGGGCGGTTGCCATTACATCTACAGCGGGTCGTTACTTGGCGTAGAGCTCAAGAATGTCAGGTCTGTTCCGGTTGGCTACATGGACGAAGAGGAGATGTTTCCTCTGGATTTCGAGGAGTTCCTGACTGCAAATGGAGAGAGTGAGGATGTCATTTCGGAGGCGAAGTCGGCGTTTGAAGGCAGACGTGCCGTGGACGCATTCATTCATGACCGCCTTATGCGGTATTTCAAGCTGTACCTTGTCGTAGGCGGCATGCCCGCCGCAGTGCAGAAGTATGTCGACACAAACGATCTTGCCGCAGTCGCCGCCGAGCAGCGATTTGTCGTTCGCGCGTACAGGCGCGACATATCGAAGTATGATCCTGACCATGCATTGCGCATTCGCGAGATATACGATCTTCTGCCATCCGAACTCGCTTCGGAAAACAAGCGCTTCAAATTGTCCGGGGCTGTCCCGGACAGCAGGTTCTCGCGTGTCGAGGATGGTTTTTTGTGGCTCAAGAACGCTGGCGTCGCTATTCCCGCATATTGCGTGGAAGAGCCGAAGCCACCTTTGAGGCTTTCCGAGAAGCGCAACCTCTTCAAGCTGTTCGCCAATGACGTCGGCCTACTGGCGGCAATGTATGCCGAAGGGATACAGCTTCGGATTCTTGCAGGTGAAAAGGCGTTCAACATCGGAGCTGTATACGAGAATGCGGTTGCTCAGGAACTCAAGGCGCACGGGTTCTGTCCGTACTATTATCACTCCAAGAAAAGAGGAGAGCTGGATTTTGTAGTCGAGAATGCCGGCAATGCGATTCCGATTGAAGTCAAAAGCGGGAAGGATTACAAACGCCACAATGCGCTTCGGAACGTGCTTGCTGACGGAAACTATCCGATCAACGAGGCAATTGTACTGTCAAACGAGAATGTTGAGCGAGTCGGCAAGATAACATACGCGCCAGTCTATATGGCGATGTTCGTCGCGCCAGACTCTATTCCGGAGAAGTTGGTTTATAAAATCTCACGATAGCCGCCCGATTCTTGTTGCCTTGTTCGCCTCTTTCGTCCGTAAGGTTCTCGCGGCGCATCTGCCGGGCTTTCCCCGCAGACTCGCAAACTTGGAAAATATTCATTTCCTAAGGCGGGCTGGGCGAAATGCGAGAAGGAGAAGGGAAAGTACGACTTTGCGTGGCTTGACAAGATTATTGACTATGCCGTTTTGCAGGGCTTGAACATTCTTCTTGAAACCGACTACGGCAACCCGATCTACGAGGGCGGCGGCGGCGCGGTGGTCGTGCATTCCAATGTTGTGCTGCTTGCCGGAACGCACGCCGTGACGATAGGGGCGGGCGGCGCGGGCCGGACCTCCAGCAATGTCGGCGGCGATGGAGGAACCACGAGTTTCCTTGGATATGAGGCACCTGGTGGCGGAGGC
>SUVZ01000048.1 GCA_015061765.1 Lentisphaerota bacterium | reverse complement strand
ACAAGGGGGTAAGTATGCCAGTTGTATTAGAAGCGATAGACAAAATGACAACTTCAGAGAAGTTCGATACCATGAACTATCTCTGGTCATCACTTTCGGTAGTTCAAAGTGACATGGTTCCTGCTTGGCATAGACAAGAGCTTGAAAAGACAGAAGCACGAGTGGCTTCAGGGATTGAACGCCCTATTGCGTGGGGGGCCGCAAAGGAAATCATTAAGAATGCATTCCCATCATGAAAATATCCATACTTCCTTCCGCAATTGTTGATATTGTTCGGATTCGATGCTTCTATGATGGACTTGAAATTGGTTTAGGAACAAGATTCCAAGACTATATCTTTGGTGAAATTGACAAGCTTGAAGATAATGCGGGGATTGATGAAGTCCATTTTGGTTATTACCGTGCGTTGGCGAATCGCTTTCATCAGAGCATTTATTACAAAATAGATGGAGACGATGTAACTGTTTGGCGTGTCTTGGATCAGCGTTTTAACCCAAGACGAATTGAGTCTGCATTGACCAGTCCTAATGATGATGAGTAGACAATAATTTCACATTGTCAACATTCTTGCCAAGATCTGACCAACCGACAATTGGCAACATTCAACAGATGTTTCGGGTTTACAAAGATGGATGCGGGTGAGATTGCGGCAATCAAGGCGCGGGTGTAGGTGAGTTAAAGTTTCGGGTTTCGAGTTTTCAAAGAGCATAGGCACCGGGTTTTCCGCAGTTCCGTGATAATGGATGCGGATTGTATGTCTGTATTCCGCAACACGAGAATGCAAGGCAAAGATTCCTTAAAAAAGTTGCCTAGGCAACTGGTTTTGTTTTGAAAATATTTGCTACAATGGGCGGCGTTTGGAGAATTACTGTGAGCGGAAGCAAAGCTATAGACATTATCGAAGCGTTGAAATCCACCATTCTAAATGGTGGCTTCAATGTCTCCAAACCTTTGCCGAGCGCGGCGGCGCTGATGAAGAAATTCGGTGTTGCGAGAGGAAAACCGCCGCCTGACCCGCTCAACCGAAGCAGCCACAAGGTGATCGAGATTAACATCCCGAGAAGGGGGATCCAGTGCGTCGACGATTCGATGCACGCCAAAAGGGTCGGCCATCAAAAGCGATGCGCTTTCTCGCGCGTCGTGAACGTGTCCCAAAACGATGCGCCTGCCACTTTCATGCCTTTTTCCCATTTGAATCGCTCTCGTTTAAAATTCAATTTTTTCCGATGGATAGCGCATTGACTTATTTGTCTTGTTTGTCTTATAATATACGCCGTATGAAGAAAAAGGATTTCAAGAAGCCTAAATTCTCTCTTGACCGTTCGCGTCGCGGTGATCTGGTATCTCAGGTTGCTGCAGGATTGCGCATGGCCATCAAGACCGGGTTCTATCAAGCCGGTGAAATTCTGCCGCCAGTACGTGACCTTGCTGAGATTCTTGAGGTAGGAAAGAGTGTTGCGGAACAGGCAATTGCCACGATTCGAGATGAAGGCTTGATAAGTCCGCGTCCGTCCATTGGCAGTGTGGTATGTCCGTCAGATCGGCCGCTCTGGAAGGGACAGGTGCTTATCATCGTGCCCGGTGGCGATTCGATACGGTATGAAATGATGATTGCAGGTGCAGTGCGCGATGCGCTTACGGACGCCGGATATCTGCCACTTATGGCGTCGGTGCGCGACAAGACGGACGGCAATCCCGATTTCAGTTTCCTTGAATCGCAGATTCACCAACAGATAGACCTTGTGGTGCAGATCGTAGGCACCAAAGCCGTGCTGTCGTGGCTTGAAGCGAAGGGAATTCCGTTTGTCAGCATGTCTCGATTCACAACAAAAAGCACAGCTTGTGCGGGGCGGGTTCTGAGACGTTGGGATCTGGCGACTGCGAATTTCGTTGCACACTGTCTCGAGAAGAGTGTCAAAGAAGTTCTTCTCGTGTCGCTCCAGAAGGGAGCACTTGGTACGGTCAATGCTCTGGAATGTTCTGGAATAGCTGCCAAGGAATGGTGTATTGAACGGTCTCCCGGCGTTCCCGGTGTCAAAAATGTGAGCGATAACGCACTCAAGGCTTTTGCTGAGCGATTCAGGAATGAGGGACGGGGGTGGTTGCCGGATGTCATTCTCTTTGCGGACGACAACCTCACGACTGGTGCGTTGCAGGCAATGTTGGCGGAAGGGATACGCGTACCGGAGGACGTGGCCGTGGTTACTTGGGCGAACCGCTGGGACGGTCCGGTGTATTCAAAACCTTTCACACGGATGGAGATGGATGCCGTTGCCGACGGCAAACGGCTTGCGCAGGGTGTTCTTGAATATCTATCAAAAGGAACTTTCCCTAAAGGCATCATTTTCGGACCTGAATACATTTTCGGAGAAACATTTTGATCAAGACCATCTGACATGAAAGGCAACTTCACATGAACGAAAAGTATCTGATATCGTTGTCGCTGGCGATATTTTCTGTGGCATTTCTCCATGCTTCGCCAATAATGGTCGTTCCCGGCGGGGATGATACGATGAATATCCAATCGGCGGTTGACAGATGCTTCAAGTCTGGCGGCGGAGAGGTTATGCTGACATCCGGCGAATATTGGGTGAAAGGGCTTCGTCTCAGAAGCGGAGTCACCCTAAGGCTGAAAAGCGGCGCGAAACTGCGAGCGAGCCGCAATCCGGTGGACTTCGATGGCATCATCGCCGAGGATGCCGTCGAACCGATAAAGCCTGGAGAGTTCGATTCGGAAGACCGTCTAGTCACGACTTGCACCAATCGCTGGAACAACGGCATCATCCGCATATTCAAGGCATCCAATGTTGCGGTGATAGGTGAAGCCGGAAGTGAGATTGACGGCCGTAATTGCTACGATCCCGCCGGAGAGGAGAAGTTCCGCGGTCCTCACGGCATCAGTGTGCATTTCTCCACCAACATAGTATTCCGTGGATATACGATCAGGGATGCCGGAAATTGGGCGCACAGATTCTGTCTGTCATCGGACATTACGGTAGAGGACGTGACCATTCTCGGCGGACATGACGGTATCGATTTCCACGCATGTGATCGGGGAAGCGTACATAGGTGCAAAATCCGTTCCGGCGACGACTGCATCGCCGGTTACGACAATGCCGACATTACGGTCAAGGATTGCAGCCTGAATTCTGCATGCAGCATATTTCGCATAGGAGAAGTAAAGGATTTGGTATGACAAGACTTATGATATTGATGCTCCCGTTGTTTGCGGCGACAATTTCGCCTGCGGCACCGTCCGGCGCATGCGTGGACGGAGAGACGGTCCTCAAAAACGAATCGATGGAAATCTCGTTCGCGTCTGCCGCCGAGGGCTATGGCGTGTCTTCCATTGTCAACCTCCTTGGCGGCGGGCGCAAGCGTTTCGTGAACCGCGATTTGTTTTCCGGAGTTCCTGCCGTCGGGGATTTATGGTCGCTTGAACTCTCCCGCAAGGTGAAGGACGGCAAGCCGGTGCACAAAACGATATCCAACCGTACGCCGGCGGACGGACGCAGCGTGGAGCGCATTGCGGACGGTTTAAGGTTCGTGTTCAAGGGAGTTGAAATATCTCCCGGGAAGAGGGATTTAGATGTCATTGCCGACGTCTCGCTTCCGGCGGGTGCGGTGGAGTCGGAATGGCGCATTCGCGTTGAAAACCGCAGCCGGGAATGGGGCGTGTACTATACGATCTATCCGGTGTTGCGCGGAGTGACGAAGTGCGGAGAGGGGGATTTCTGCGAGCCGTCGAACTCAATGGGTTGGAGACTCCACCGCAATTACGATGGCGACGGCGTTCCAGCGAAATCCGCATATTCGGCAGGTGTGCTGCCCACCGCGCTTGCGTACATGATAGGTGACTCGGGTCTTTTGTACGCGCCGCACAATTCAAAGGCTGAAGTCACGAAAGTGACGTATTCCGGAAGGCAGAACGTATCTTGCTGTACGCCTGTCGTGAACGCCGGGCGACCGGCATCTGCGGCCGATCCCGGATTTCCCGTGTCGATCGGTGTATTCAAGGGCAATTGGGTTGCTGCCGCCAAGCTCTACAGGACATGGGCCACAAACCAGGTGTGGTGTGCGAAAGGGCGTAAATTCGAGCGCAAGGATTATCCCGAAGGATTTGCCGAGATACCGTTCTGGTATCGTGTCAGCGGAAGATCGCAGTCGGTGTCCAACTGTATCGGACAGCTTCGCGCAAACTGGCCGGAAATGAAAGTGGGGATTCATTGGTACTGCTGGCACAATTCGGATTTTGACGTGGCATACCCGGAATATTTTCCTGCGAAGCATGGTGTCAAGGAAACCATGGCGTACGGCCGCAGCCGTGGATGCTTGATGATGCCTTACATAAACGGAAGAATCTGGGATAAGGAGTTGATTTCTTTCAGGCATTTGGCTCATCGCAGCGTCTGCCGCCGCGAAAGCGGAATGATGTACGAAGAACGTTACCACGGGCGTGTCAACGGGGTGATGTGTCCGGCCACACCGCTTTGGAGCGACGTAGTGGTGGATATCGCTTCGCGCCTTGTTTCGGAATTGGGTTCCGGGGCGGTTTATTTCGACCAGGTTGGAGAATCCCGTGCAGAACCATGCTTTTCTGAGTCGCATCCCCATCCTGCTGGTGGAGGTACGTGGTGGCGTGAGAGTTATGCCGGAATGTTCAGTGAAATCAGACGGAGACATGGGGGAGTTCCGCTCGCCACGGAGGGATGCGGTGAGACCTGGATTGATGTGATTGACGGTTTTTTGCGTGCGTTGGTTCCAAAACCGGATGTCGTGCCGTTTTATTCAGCCGTGTATTCAGATTATGCGGTCTATTTCGGTTCACCCATGCGGGGGACCACGGATATAGATTCGTTCCGTGCCGTCCAGTCGCTCCATTTTGTATGGGGTGTGCAGAATGGGTGGATGGGCCCCTGGCTTTTCCGCAAGGACAAGAACTCATATGCCGATTGGATGCATTGTTTGGGGAAGGCGCGTCTTGACGCCAAAAAATATCTCGCTTACGGTGAGTATCTTGACGAACTGAAGCTGTTGGAGCCAGTGCAAGAACGGGATTACGAATGGCCGAATACGGAGAATCCCGCAAGACAGGGTGTCTATCGCGCCAAAATGGCTGGCGTGGTGGGTGCCTGGTGGCGCTCTCCAGAGGATGGCAGTGTGGCGTTGGTTGCGGTGAACCATACGCGTGATGCGCAACGTGTGGCATTCTTGACTCTTGATGGCGAAAGACGCATAAGGACTTTTGCGCCATACGGCATAGCCATCGAACCGTTGATACGGGAGCGAGGGAAGAGCGGCAAGGATTGCGTTTCGAAACAAAATTAATAAGGAGAAGAAAGTATGGACATCAGAAGACTGTCTCAGACATTGTTGGTGGCGGCATGTGCTGTTGCATCTGCCGATGCGTATGCCGTGAGTGCGGTTCTCGACGTCACGGACACCGCATGGACGTCGTCGTTTACGAATGCGGCAAATTGGATGATCGATGGGGTGCCCTCCGGGGTTGCGGGAGGGGCTTTGGATCCTTCAGTGGATTATTTTGTCAAAGGCAGCAAGGTTTTGCGCAATGTCGCCCATTGCGACACTGCATTTGCCGGCAACTCGCTCCATATCGGCGAGGCGGGTGGCCCGGTTGGGACCCTCGCGCTTTTTGCCGCCAATGGACCCAGAACTACCGATTTCGGTACTGGAGAAGGACTTGTTCTCGGAAACGGGACGCTGTGCGGCTGGTTCGGAATTAGCAATATCGTGTCCGGGAGGGTCAAGGTTGAGGCAACTCAGTCGTCCCCCATCAAAATCTACAGCAACCCCAGGAAATCGACGATAGTTTTTAAGGCGGCGATTTCCGGAGGAGAACAGAATTCGCTTTGGCTCTTCACTAGAGATAATCCCGGAAACACAACCTGGGAGACGGGGAATTTCGTCTGCAGGTTCGTCGACAATTCGCTTTCCGGATATACGGGAACCATCAACTGTTTTCAATGCCCAAAACAGTATGCCGATGTCCGGGCATCATCTGAATGGCGTACGGAGTATTCGGCGGACACATCCACCGTTTTTCCTGGAACGCTCGTGCTCGGGTACAACTGTGCGGTGCGAGGCGAAGAGGCGGGATCTGTTGTCTCGGTGGCGAATATCGACTTCAAGTCGAATTCGTGCGTGAACGTGATTTATGACAAGTCTTCGAAGAAAGCATCATGCGTGAAGGTTCTCTCGTCGTTCACATTTGAGAACAGGATCCGCATACTTTTCGATTCCGGCTACACTCTTGGCAATTATCCGGATGGCATGCAGGTGCCTGAAATAGCCGTATTCAAAGCTCCGGCGGGCACAGTGCTTAATCCGGAGGATTTCAAGCTTGAGGCGACGCCATTCCCCGTGATTGAGATGTACGAACGGACCGACGTCGACGGACTTTCCACTCTCTTCCTGAAACAGCCGTGCAAAGTAGTAACGAATACGGTCAAAGACGATTCCACGGACGCAGACAGTTCTTTCATAAGTAAGGCCAATTGGAGTGATGGAGCTGATCCAGGGCCGGATCGGGATTATTACACCACCAAGATCATCTATGCGTATTCGTCCTCCTCGACGGAAGAATTGACATTCCCAGGTCATAGTCTTGCAGTTAAGGGAGGTCACCTTTTGTTGAGAGCCAAGAGCAAGAAAGTTCGAATCAAGGATTATCGAGTGATTGGTTCTGTCAATAGAATCGGAAACTACATAGGTGGAGTGTTCAATCTTGCTGGTCGCATCTATGTCGATCCGTCCGCAACGAATCAATTCCGTGTGCAGGACGGAGGTACCATCGCATTGGAAAGCGAGGTGTGGGGGAGCGGAACAGTAGAGATCATGAAGTTGAAAGCGGATACGAAGGGCTACGTGGATTTGAAGGGAATGAACACGAATTTCACGGGAAAGATCTGCCTTAACGGAAGCGACGACGTGGTTAACGACGAATATTGCGGCTTTGTGTCCGTTTCCGATTCCAGTAGTTTAGGAGCGCCGCTCGATTTCTGGACGTATGATGCGCTGAATATTCGTGCCTATTCGCATCTTGTCATAACCAATTCCATGGTGCTTGAAACGCCGAACCGCGGCATATATGTCAGCGGACCGGCATATTTCAATGTGTCCAAGGATGCGGTGCTGGCGGTGAAGCAGCGGTTTACATGGAATGGCCGGCTGACCAAAAAGGGCGAGGGCACTCTGGCGATAGGTGGCGAAGCTCCGTTTTTCGGTACGGACGGCGGGGCCGTTCCGAACGAAGGCTTCAACACGCTTGCTGTAGTCGGCGGCAACCTTAGGGCGCTCTCTTCTGAGGCTTTCGAGGGTGTGGCACTTTCCTTTGCTTCGGGTACGGGATTGGAAATCGCAATACCGGCCGATGGGCGCGAGACAATTTGCGATTATGGAGTGAAAAATACGCTCATCGACAATCCTATCGTCTTTGCCGATGCTAAACTTCCCGTCAGGATCCTGACTCCCGGTGGGTCGCGCGAGCGTCCGGCAGGGCTTCGTCGTGTGGCGATTCTGACTGTGAAGACCGCGGCGGCATCCTCCTTGGGGCTTTGTACGGACAGTTTTGAATTGGTCAACAGACCGTATAGCGGCTGTTCCCAAAAGGTGGTTGAAACAGTCGATGACGTCCAGGGGTTGACGACATTCTCCGTTGAGTACGTTCGAGGATTTTCTGTTCTGGTGCGTTGAAAAGGAAGGTGAAAATGAAAAAGACGATTGCGGTGGCATTGGCTTCGGTGTCGCTTGGCGTTTGCCGGCTTGGTGCCGGAATGGCGACGGAGCCGCTTGATTGGGTGGATCCGATGATTGGCACCCAAACCGGGAAGGGCGAGGGCGGCGGAATGATGCCGATGACCGGAACTCCGTTTGGTTCGATACAGTGGGTGCCGATGTCGCGTCGCACCGAAGTCGGGCGAGTGAGTTTCGAATGTGCGGGCATAACGAATTTCCTCGGTTTCATCGCTACGCGCCAACCCGCAATCTGCATGGGAGACTGGGGCCATTTTTCGCTGATGCCGCGGGTAGGCGCGGTGGAGTGCGATTTTTCGAAAAGAGGAGCGGTTTCTTCGATGGAACAGCTCGATTCCACTCCGTACCGTGCCGAAATAACAGCCGGTGGAGTGCGTACCGTGATGTCCGCAACGTCTCGGGCGGCGCTTTTTGAAATTCATTTCCCCGACGGTGCCGACACTCCGCATATTGTCATTGATGCGTCGCGCGATTATGTGAACGGATGGAGCGACAAATCCCCTAAAGACGGATTTCTCGAATTTTCCCGCGACGGCAAGTCGGTGACGGGATGGAATTCCGATCGTCTGGATGCACATCATTCATACCCGTTGCCGAATTTCAAGGGATGGTTCGTGTTGGAGTTTTCGCGTCCGTTCGTTTCTTGCGGCACGTATGAAGGTTCTCCGGAGCCGCCTGCGCCGCACCGCTATCGCGGCGTACGGCTGAAAGACGGAGAACGTAAAGTCAAAGGCGATGTCGCCGGTGGCTGGGCCGTGTTCGCTCCGTCTTCCGTACCGCTATGCGTCAGGGTGGGGGTGTCGCTCATCTCTCCAGAGCAGGCAAGGGAGAATCTTCGCCGGGAAATCCGGCCAGGGGAGACTGTCGGGGCACTTTCTGCGCGGATGAAGGAAGTGTGGCGCGAGAGGATGGGGCGGTTGACCATAGAGACGGCAGATGAGTCCGTCAAGCGCATTTTCTACACGGGCATCTACCATGCTTCGCTCTATCCGCGCGAGATTGGGGAATACGGCAGGTACTATTCGGCGTTTGACGACAAGGTGCATGAGGGGGAGAGCTACACTTGCTATTCAGGCTGGGATACATATCGCGCCGAACATCCTCTCTTGACTCTTGTGGCGCCGGAGCGTGTCGACGGGATGATGCGTGCTCTTCTGCAGGCGTATGACGAAGGGGGGTGGCTTCCGAAGTGGCCCAACCCTGGATATACGGGCATTATGGTCGGCGGTCCCGCGGAAGTCATGCTGGCGGAGGCGTGGGCAAAAGGATTTCGCGGCTTCGATGTCGGGAAAGCATATGAGGCTGTGCGGAAGAATGCGACGACGCCGCAGAAGAACGACCGCGAGTGTACCTGGCGGGACAGAGGCTGCTTCGGCGAATTCCCAGAAACGCGCGCCGGTCTTTCCTGGTATCAGGAACTTGGATACGTGCCGTGCGACAAGGTTTACGAGTCGGTTTCCCGCACGCAGGACTTTGCATTTGACGATACGGCGGCGGCCGTGTTGGCGGAAGCCGCAGGTGCGGCGCAGGACGCCGCTTTTTTCAGGAACCGTTCGCATACGTGGACCAATGTGTGGTGCGCCGGGAAAAGAATGTGTCTTCCGAAGAACGCCGCCGGAGAATGGTGCGCCCCGAAAAGCGGATTCGCCTGGCATTACACGGAATGCATTCCGGAAACCGCGCTTTGGTGCGTTCCGCATGACATTCCTCTGCTTTCCGGCCTGCTGGGTGGCGACAAGGCTTTTGCCGACAGGCTCGACCGGTACTTCGAAGAAAACTTCTTCAAGCCGGACAGGTGGCGCACCACAATCCATGGGAACGAGCCGTCTCATCATGTGGCCTATCTTTACAATCGGGTCGGTCGGCCGGATAAAACCCAGGAACGGGTGCGGGAGATCATGGCGCGGTGCTATTCCGCGACGCGAAAGGGGTTTGACGGCAACGAGGACTGCGGGCAGATGAGCGCCTGGTACATCCTTTCTGCGATTGGCTTCTATCCGGTCGAACCGCAGAGTGGTCGGTACGAGATCGGTTCTCCTATTGTGGACAGCGCCACACTGCAGATATCCCATCCATATCGTCGTGCCGAATTGAAGATAACCGTGCTCGGAAACTCGCCGGAGAACAGATATGTGCGTTCCGTTTCGTTCAATGGGCAGAAAATCTGCGGAACGGAACTTGAACACTCCGATTTGATGCGCGGAGGCGAACTTGTCTTTGAAATGGCCCGGACACCCGGTACGTCCCGCCAATTTCCCGAAAGGAAACAGAAATGAGCATGAGATTTCGCAAGGCAGTCGTTTTTGCCGTAACGGCGCTTGCGTCATTCAATGGTGTCTTTGCGGATAAGGCAGATCCGCGGACAAGGACATACGTTGATCCGGTTCGCATCGTGTGGCAGACTCCCAAACCTGCCAGGACATATGGAGGTCGGTTCGATGTGAAAAACCCCGATGCGCTCCTTGAGGAGCGAAAGGGGCAGGTGCCGGTAGGCGGATTCGGAAAGCCTTCTCCGGGATGCTGCCTCGTCAACAAAGGGGAATGCGCCGGGCTTCTGCTGGATTTCGGCCGCGAACTTCACGGCGGCATCCAGATAGGTACGGGATCCGGAACGAGCGGAATGCGTGTGCGGCTCAGGTTCGGCGAGTCGGTCGCGGAGGCCATGAGTGATATAGGCGAGAAGGGCGCGACCAATGATCATGCGATGCGCGATAATGTTTTTGGTGTGCCGTCGCTCGGGACGATAGAGGTCGGAAACAGCGGCTTCAGGTTCGTCAGAATCGATTTGATAACCACCGGTACGCTGTATCTGGAATTCGTGCGGGCCGTGGAACTGATGCGTCCCATGAAAAGGCTCGGTTCCTTCAGATGTTCCGACGGGCGGTTGAACCGTGTTTGGGAGACCGCTGTGCGCACGGTGCATCTCTGTTGCCAGGACTACCTGTGGGACGGCATCAAGCGCGACCGGCTTGTGTGGATGGGCGATACCCATCCGGAGACGATGGCCATCCTTAACGTTTTCGGAGCTCAGCCCATCCTGCCCGAGTCGCTCGATCTGATGGCATCCATTACGAGACCGGACGAATGGATGAACCGCATGGGCTCCTATACGCTATGGTGGATTCGCAACGTTGCGGAATGGTACCGTTTCACGGGCGACAGGGAATATCTTGAAAAGCATCATGCCTACATCAAGGCGACGTTCGCGAATCTCGAGAAGTTCGTCACGCCGTCAAATACGCTTGAGGGAATCCGCCGTCCGTTTCTCGATTGGCCGACGGAACACAACAGGCCTGCCGTGAATTCCGGCGTTCAGGCGCTTGCGCTCTCCACTTGGCGGGAAGGGGCTTTTCTGGCGGATGCGCTTGGCGACGCGGAACTTGCGGCGAAATGCCGCCGGACGGCGGCGCGCTTCGAGACACTACGCGAAAAGCTCGAGCCGCATGGCTCGAAACAGGCGGCGGCGATGCTGGCGCTCGCCGGGTTGCGCTGTCCGAAGGATATGTTCGCGGAGGTCCTTGGCAGGAACGGCGTACGTGGGATGTCCACGTTCTACGGATACTATATGCTGGAGGCGATGAGCCTGGCAGAGGAAAGGCAGTTTGCGATGGATGCCGTGCGCGACTACTGGGGTGCAATGCTGGATGTAGGGGCGACGAGCTTCTGGGAGGATTTCAGTGTCGGATGGACGAACAACTGTTTCCGGATTGACGAACTGCCGGTCGCCGGGAAGAAGGATGTTCATGGCGATTATGGCGAGTTCTGCTATCCCGGTTTCCGTCATTCGCTATGCCACGGATGGAGCTGCGGTCCGGCGTCGTGGTGCATAAACCATGTGCTGGGGATCCGGTCTCTCGGAACCGGATGCAAGACGGTTGAAGTAAAACCTTTTCTTGGTGATCTTTCATGGGCGGAAGGTGCGATGGCGCTTCCGGATGGTCGTGCGATAAAGGTTCGGGTCTCTAAGCTTCCCGACGGGGCATTGAAGACGGATGTTGAAGCGCCTGACGGCATACGAATCGTACGGTAGGAATAACTGGGGTGAGACCCTAAAAAGAGTGATAATTTCGCTTGTGAATCGGGTTGTTTTATGAAATAGCGTTGTTTGAGAGGTTTATAGTATTTCCTCCGCTCCGTAATCTTGAGAGTTAGTCCAAATCGTATTCTCATCATCCTCGGCCTCATTACATTAGAAGCGAGAGAATTGTTCCGAATCGAATTCTCATTTTCCAGAATCTAAGCAAGCTCCATATTTTGCGTTCAATTCTCACGTATTATAATATGTGAGAATTGATGATTCTCTTACGATGTTCGAGAGCCTTTTTCTTACCACCGCATTTTGCAAAATGCGGTGGTAGATGGATTGTAAGAGGAGTGGAAACTACGGGGACAGCAACTATAAATTTAAATCATCAGCATCCCATTAAGGGCATGAAGGGATGTTGGAAAATCAAGGCCCTGCGGGTTCCTTGCGTTCAGGCATGGATGGACTGATCTCTTTTCCATGCATGGGCAGCGCTCCGAACCAAAGGCGGCATGAGATGCATAAAAGACTTCCACTTGCGTCGGCGATGCCGGCAGGGCTCTACTCCGGTTTCAAAGGTGGTGTGCGCAATCCATGATGGATCGGTTGAATCAGACAATGCCTATGCCGACGTAGCGCGCAATTCTCCTCGACGCAGACGGGCGGCTGACATGGTAAGTCCGTAGCGCCGGCGGAACATTTCGGCGAGGTGTGCCGCGCTCTGCTGCCCACAGCGATTTGCGATTTCGACGAAGGGGATGTCGGTGTGTTCGACGAGGTTCTTCACTTCGTCAAGACACGACGTTCGGATGACGTCGCCAACGCTACGTCCAATTGTGACGCGGAATTTAGCCTCCAGTGTTCTGGATGTGACCCCTGCCTCGCATGCGAGTTCGCCGACGCGCATGTTGAATCCGTGGGCCTTTCGTATCTTCTCAAGAGTGTCAATCACGATGGGGTCTTCTGTCTGGTGCTGAAGAGTCGAGTCGCGCGCGACGACGGGGAGCGGATTGTAGAGCGTAACGGATCGCACTTTTCGTCCTTGCATCAGCGCGTCCAGCTTGTGCGCTGCAGTGTAGCCCGCCCGTTCGGCATCCAGGGGGATGGACGATAGAGGCGGCAATGTGGTGTCGCAAAGTGTTGAGTCGTTGTTGACGCCGAGGATTGCGACCGAGTAAGGCACGGGAATTCCTGACATGAGGCAGGCGTCCGCGATCTGTCGCGCTCGTGCGTCGTGCGGCGCGAACACGGCGACCGGCTTTGGCAGGTGTTCAATCCACTTTATGACAGACGGCATCTCAAGAGTCCAGTTCTCGGAAACACACTGGCTCCTCGCGCCCTTGTAGAGGCAGGGTTCAAAGCCGTGGTTGCTGAGCTCTTCCGCGTAGCCGAGCCGTCGACTTTCGGACCAGTTGGGCTCGTCGTTCCATGCCCCGAAGCAGGTGACCATAGAAGAGATAGAAGGACCGATGAATGCGAAGTTCGTGAATTTGCGAGTGAGAAAGTGCTTTGCCGCCATTCGTCCGATCGCCAGGTTGTCGCATTCCATGCGCGGTAATCTCGAGATCGGATGTTTCGGTGCGGTGAATGGTCTATGCGGGTCAAGGATGACTTTCGGTGCGGGGTTCTTTGCGATCTTCTTCGCCTCTTGATCGGACGGGATTCGCGCGATGATGCCGTCACCGTTCCAGCCTTCCGGCAATCTCTGATCGGATATTCCTCCTGAGATGTATTCGAGAATCCAAGGTCCGTGCGTCCTTGCATACCGGGCGATGCCGCGCAGGATCAATCGCGACACCTCAAGCGAAGTTTCCATCAATATAGCTACACGCAGTGGTTTCATGGAAAAAGTATTATAGCAGAATGTTCCCAAAAAAGATAGCGCATTTCCTGTTTAAGATAGTGTATGGTTTCTGGGAATGTGATATCATACGCGTCATTCAAAAGAAAAGAATCCGTCCCGGCTATGGGATGGCAGAATGAAATGATGAATTACAGGAACATGAAGTCATTGATGATCGGCGTGGCGGCGACGCTTTTGCAGTGTTCGTCGGCATCTGCCGCTCTGGATAAGGTTACAATAGCATTCGAGAACCCTCTGCCCCGCTACTACTGCAACGGGAAGAAGTGCGGCAACTACAACAATCCGGAATTCTCCCTGCCGGGGGTGGTCACGACATCCGACCACGAACTCGGGGATTTTCTGCAGAGGATGCGTGAGACGATCATGGCGAACCGGCGGCTTCTTTTCATCGACGGGAAGGTAATAGTGTGCAACCACAATTGGATCCGGGACCATGTCCATTAGATGAAGGGGTGGATGCATTGGGAATACGATCCGTTGTCCTTCCTTCAGTTCATCATCGACACACAGCGAGCGGACGGACAGTTCTTTGAGCTCGTCAAGCAGATTGACGACCGGCATTGGGCCACGGTGAACGAAGACTGCCGGGTCATGTTCAGGAACGACAACCTTTCGCTGGTGCGGCTTGAGCTT
>SUVZ01000569.1 GCA_015061765.1 Lentisphaerota bacterium | reverse complement strand
CTTCTCGCGCGCAGGCCGCATGAACTTAGAATGGAACGCACCTGCCGTCGCAAGCGGGAGCGCGCGCTTGATGCCAAGCTCCTTCGCAACCGTTGCAGCTGCGGCGATCTCGTCCTTGGAGCCGGAAAGCACCTGCTGCGCGGACGAATTGATGTTTGCGACGGTGCAGCCGGTCTTTGCGCAAAGCTCTGAAAGCTGATCCGGCGAAGCACCGACGATGGCGATCATGCCCGAAGGAGCAGCCTCGCATGCCTCCTGCATGAAACGTCCACGAGCCTCGAGAACCTTGAGCGTGGAATCGAAATCGAGAACACCCGCCGCGCAGAGCGCACCCCACTCACCGAGAGAAAGGCCAGCGGCAGCGGCAAACGAAACTGAACTGCGCTTCTGGAACGCGAGAAAAGCCGCATAGCTCGTGACGAAAATGGCAGGTTGGCAAACATTGGATTTTGTCAACTCTTCAGCCGGTCCTTCAAAGCATATCTTCTTGAGGTCGAAACCAAGAACCCCATTTGCCTTGTCGAAAAGATCCATGAGCATTGAATCAGACTCGGCAAAGTCCTTGCCCATACCGGGCACCTGTGCGCCCTGCCCTGCAAAAATGCAGCAATCCGCCATCTGTAGTCTCCTTTGATTGTGTTTGAAATATCTGTGAATTATATCATAGTTCCTGAAATCAGCCTTTTGATCACAGTTTGCATAAAGCGAATTTTGGACAATCCCCATTGCAGGAAAATGCTGGCGAGGAAACCCTGAGACGAGTGCTCTCGCCGAAACCGCCGCGATACGTTCGCCGAACACACCTACCAAGGACAGTATGCGGCAACAGGGCAGCCTTCGCATTTGGGGCGGATTGGACCGCAACGAGTCTGACCGAAGGATACGATATGCGAGTTCCACGTCTTCCAGTATTTGACCGGCAGGATCCTCCGCAGCGCCATCTCCGTTTCGAGCGGCGTTTTCGTATTCACGAGCTGCCACCTGTTGCAGATGCGGTGAACATGCACATCCACACAGATGGCCGGAAGGTTGAAGCCGACAGCCACGGTAAGGTTGGCGGTCTTGCGTCCGACGCCAGGCAGCTCGCACAGCTCTTCGACAGTATTCGGCAGAACGCCGCCGAACTTCTCCTTCAGCACAGAGGGCAAAGCCTTCAGATGGCGGGCCTTGTCGCGATAGAACCCGACTGGATAGATGAGCTTCTCTATTTCATCCACCGCCAGCCGTTCAAGGTCTTCAGGACGGAACATCTCGCCCTTTGCAGCGGCGAACAGCCTCCGCACAGCCCCGGCGGTACACTGATCCTTCGTTCGGGCAGAAAGAATCGTGCCGACCAGAACACAGAATGGATCGTGGGTCTGAGCCTCGATGAGTTCGATGATCGGGGCTGAATGTGCCTTGAATTCCTTCTTCAGCGCCCGGTCCACGGCAGGGATGTCCTCGACCGTCATCCTACTTTCCCATTCCGAACGTCTTCAGGCACTGGCGGAAGTCCGCAGGGAGCGGACTGTGGGCGCGGATACCCTCCTTGACGCTGCGCATCGGATCAGGAAGCTCCAGACCCGACGCATGGAGCATCTGACGCGAAACCATCATGAGACGCGGATCTCGGGCGGTCTTGAGTCCAAACATCCTGTCCCCCACAATTGGAAAACGGATTGAGGAAAGATGGCGGCGGATCTGGTTCGTGCGACCCGTCTCGATGCGCACCTTGAGGAAGGAGGCATCCTGTGAAGCCATCTCACGCGATACGTGCGAGACGGCTGGCTTACCATCGATAGGCGCGTTGATCGTCTCGTGCATATGAGGGAAACGTCCGGCGACGATGGCATGGTACGTTTTTTTGACGCCGTGCGTCTTGAACACCTCCACCGCCGCATTGAAGGCGGTGTGCGTCTTGGCAAGAAGAAGGCAACCCGTGGTGTCGCGGTCGAGTCGATGCACCGCCTCAAGCGTAGGTATATGAAGCTGATGCCTGAGAATCATCTCCACGGACTTCGGATCGCCGCAGCTCAGGAACCCGGCTGGCTTGTCCGCAACAATGTAGTCCGGCGTTTCAAGGATCATGCGCACATGACGGGCGGGAGCCGGGCGGGACGGCGACGTCCCAGACTTCTCCTCAGATCCAGAACGGTCGCTTCCAGGCTGGCGCTTCGCGGCGCTGACCACTGCGCGCGGCACCTCGACGGTGTCGCCGGTATGGAGCACATGCCTCGCAATCCAGATGCACTTGCGGTTCACCCACACGCTGCGCCCGTCGATGATCGCCTTGGCGGCACGGCGGGAAAGACCGCACCGTACCGCAAGAAAATCCTGCAGCGGCTTGTCGTTCTCAGGCTTGCCGACCTGCAGCTGTTCGATGTTTCCCGGAACTCTTCTCATCTTCTGACCCGATATTGCCCGACAGTTGCCTTTTACATCGCGGCCGCAAGGGCGGCGGCGAATTCAGAGCACTTGACCTCGGTCGCACCTTCCATCTGGCGGGCGAAATCGTATGTAACGGTCTTATCGGCGATGACCTTGTCCATTGCGGCGATGATCTTGTCCGCCGCCTCCGTCCAGCCCATGTAACGGAGCATCATCTCGCCGGACAGGATGAGCGAACCGGGGTT
>SUVZ01000568.1 GCA_015061765.1 Lentisphaerota bacterium | reverse complement strand
CACGCAGATGCCGCAGCTTGCGCCGGGCTTGAGATCCGGATGGTAGCAGAGGGTGGGGATCTTGACGTTGGCAGCCTGTGCCGCCACGAGCAGGTTGGAGCCCTTCGGGACTTCCACCGCGACGCCGTTGACTTCGAGTTTGATCATTTCCATTGTCTTAAGTTCCTTTCCCTGTGCTTAGCCGTGGCTGATTGCGCCGAACTTGCAGGCAGCCTCGCAGGCGCCGCACTTGATGCACTTCTTGGTGTCGATGACGTGCGGCTTCTTGAGTTCGCCCGTGATCGCTCCAACCGGACACTTGCGGGCGCAGAGCGTGCACCCCTTGCACTTGTCGGCGTCGATCGTGTAGGTGACGAGCTTCGAGCACTTGCCGGCGCGGCACTTCTTGTCCCTGATGTGCTCCATGTATTCGTCCATGAAGTACTTGAGCGTGGACTTGACCGGGTTGGCGGCCGTCTGGCCGAGACCGCAAAGCGAGGCCTTGCACATCGCATCGGAGATGTTCTGCATCTGGACGATGTCGTCCTCCGTGCCGCGGCCTTCGGTGATCTTGTTGAGATAATTGAGGAGCTTGCGTCCTCCGATGCGGCAGGGAGCGCACTTTCCGCAGCTCTCATCGACGGTGAAGTCGAGATAGAACTTCGCGATGTCAACCACGCAGTCCGTCTCGTCCATGACGATGAGACCGCCGGAGCCCATGATCGAACCGATCTTGGCGAGGCTTTCGAAGTCAATCTTCGTATCGAGGAACTGGGGCGGGATGATGCCGCCGGAAGGACCGCCCGTCTGCGCCGCCTTGAACTGGTGGCCGCCGCGGATGCCGCCGCCGATGTCGAAGATGATCTCGCGGAGGGTCGTTCCCATCGGAACCTCGATGAGGCCGGAGTTGTTGACCTTGCCCGTGAGAGCGAACACCTTGGTGCCCTTCGTCGTCTCCGTGCCGATCTTGTTGAACCAGTCCGCACCCTTGTTGATGATGACGGGGATGTTGGCGAGCGTCTCGACGTTGTTGATGACGGTCGGACGGTCCCAGAGACCCTTCACGGCCGGGAACGGCGGACGGGGCTTGGGCATGCCGCGGTTGCCTTCGATGGACTGGAGAAGAGCCGTCTCTTCACCGCACACGAACGCGCCGGCGCCGAAGCGGAGCTCGATGTCGAACGAGAAGCCACTGCCGAGGATGTCGTCGCCAAGAAGACCAAGATCGCGCGCCTGCTGGATTGCGACCTCAAGACGGTGAATGGCGAGCGGATATTCGGCACGGATGTAGATGAAGCCCTTGGATGCGCCGATCGCATAGCCGGCGATGGTCATCGCCTCAAGGATGGAGTGGGGATCGCCCTCGAGCGTGGAACGGTCCATGTAAGCGCCGGGGTCGCCCTCGTCGGCGTTGCACACCATGTACTTCTGGCCCTTGGGCTGCTGCTGCGCGAACTTCCACTTCATGCCGGTGGGGAAGCCAGCGCCGCCGCGGCCACGGAGACCGGACTTGAGTATCTCCTCGACGACCTGCTCGGGCGTCATGTCGAAAAGCACCTTCTCGATGGCCTTGTAGCCATCACGGGCGATGTAGTCCTCGATCTTCTCGGGATCAATCACGCCGCAGTTGCGGAGCACGATGCGGTACTGCTTCTGGTAGAACGGGATGTTCGCCTCGGCGACGAGGTTCGTAGCCTGATTCGGGTCATAGCAGAGACGCTGTACGACTCGGCCCTTGACGAGATGCTCGGAGATGATCTCCTTGACGTCCTCAGGCTTCACCTGGACATAGAACGTACCCTGCGGGAGTATCTTGACGATCGGCCCCTGCTCGCAGAATCCAAGGCATCCGGTAGCGACAACCTGAACGGAGGTGTCAAGCCCCTGCGCCTTCAACTGGGCCTTGAACTCATCGACAATCTTGTCGCCGCCGCCGGAAAAGCACGCGGTGCCGCCGCATATCAGAACATAAGATTGATAAGCCATTTCAACTCCTTAAAACTCAGGCGTTCTTGATGATGTCAATCGAAGGACGGTCGCAGATCTTGGAATCGATCAGCGCCTTGCCGACGATATGCTTCTCGACGATTTCCTTCGCCGTGGCGGCATCGACCTTGCCGTAGATCACGGCAGGCATGTCGGGAGCGATCACCTCGACCGTGGGCTCGCTGTGGCAGAGACCCATGCAACCGGTCTGGCGGATGAGGACGTTCGTGAGGCCCTTTTCGTTCAGGGCGTCGATGAGTGCCGTGAACGTATCCTTCGCTCCGGCGGCGATACCGCACGTACCCATTCCAACGATGACCTGCACGTCCTTGTTGGAGCTGTCGCGCATATCCATCGCCTTCTGCTTCTCCTCGCGCATGCGGCGAAGATCGTCAAGTGTCAACTTTGCCATTTTCAATTCTCCTTAAACTGATTTTCAACCCATCGCACGGTACTTCTCGATAACCTTGGCGACATCCTTCGCCTCGAGCTTTCCGTGCACCTCACCGTTTACGACCGTCGCGGGCGCAAGACCGCAGCATCCGATGCAGCGGACTGCCTCGACAGAGAAGAGTCCATCCGGAGTAGTGGCGTTGACGCCGACTCCAAGCTGCTTCTCGAACTCCTTGATAACGTCGTCGCCGCCGCGCAG
>SUVZ01000567.1 GCA_015061765.1 Lentisphaerota bacterium | reverse complement strand
TGCGAGATCAGCCATTCCCATGGGCGCGCCGGGATGGCCGCTGTTGGCCTTCTCGATCGCATCCGCCGCCAGACAGCGCACCGTATCGGCCGCCAACTTCAACTGTTCGTTAGTGTATTTCATCGTAGTTGTCCAATTCTCTGTTTTACTAAAACCCCAATTATACCATAAGAGCCGGAATGATACCCGAAAACATATCGACAGAAAAACACATCTGCGATTATCGTCTCACGGAGCGAGGCTGTCAATCCGTCCAGAGGCATCCTCGTCTCCGCATCTCAGGCGAAATGGTGCCGGAGACGGGACTCGAACCCGTACAAGAGAAACCCCTCGGCGGATTTTAAGTCCGCTGCGTCTGCCATTTCGCCACTCCGGCAAAAAAAACATGTGTAGTATATCACATACTGCGCGGCATGTCGCACCATACGCACAAAACACCCTAATCATTCATGAATCTGACGGCAAGCAAGGCGCAGGCACAGGCATCGTAGAGTGCGTCATGCCATGTGCGGCCAGGGCACAACCGATCCACCTCATGTGCAACACCAAAGGCTTCAACCAAATCGCCCAGGGCATATGACGGCAATCCGGGATAGCGCGCACGCGCGTACACAAGCGTATCGATCCACGGACCGAACTGTGTCATCGGAGCCATTCGCGTCAACACCGTTCGCTCCGTAGAACAGTTGTGCGCGATGAGCGGTGTCCCGCAAAGACGCGATGCTATTTCCGGCCACAGTACGGCCAGACCAGGCGCGGCGGCAAGTTCGTCCCGAAGTTCGGCATAACGCCCCACCGCCCGTGAAGAAAATGGCCTGTCCCCAACATGCAAAAGTGTCTCCCAACGCGTCTCGGGAAGAATCACTCCATCCTCAATCTTCACAAGACCAAGCTGCCACGGTTCATTGGGCCACCCCTTCACCGTGCCGGTAGTCTCGAAATCCAGCGCCGTCCAGACCATAAAACCTCAGCAGGAACGCCTCGTCATGCGTCCCTATACTCGATCTTTGCAGAGGCGCGAAGCTCGGAAATGAACACCGCAAGCACTCTGCTGCGGGCCGCGTGGCGAAGGAAGTCACGGACCTTCGTCTGCACCTGCACAAACTCGGCGCCGCCAAACGCATCCCTATTCGCCCGATAGAACTCCTCCATCTCCTTTTCATCCGGATCGGGAGTGCCGGAACATGTCTTCGAGACCAATTCATCCGGCGTAATTCCAAGATCCTTTGCCCTAAGCAGAAGAAGCTTCGCCCCTATCGCCTGTTCCTGCGCCTGGGTCAGGAGCTTTTCAACGTTGCCTTTAAGCTCTTCTGCCGACATTCCATTTTCAAGATAAAGGCGTGCCAGGCGATCGAACTCGTGCTGTACCGCTTCTTGAGGGATTTCCTCACCGTTCACAAAAGCTTTTTTGATCATGATAGTTGGTGGTGGTATAGTGAAAAAATGAGAAGATTTGGTTAAACCTCATACGTTCAACGTTCTCCGAATCCATTCGGCTGGATTATGTCGCCTCTGTATACGCAGTCTGACGGGATATGCCAATCGTCCGGCCCAAAATACGCAGGAAAAACCTTGATTCCGTCCGGAGCGCAATTCCGTTTGAATGCTTGAGTGACAAGACGACGGCAGAACACCTCCAGCCATTTGTCTATCACCTCTTCGGAATAAACCCCTTTAAACGCGCGTTTTGCCGCCGCACGGATCGATCTTCTGCGCTCACCGCAGACCACAGTGCGCCAAATGAAGAAGTCGTGAAGTTCATACGGCCCAATGCGGTCTTCGGTCCTCTGGACTATCTGCCCATCCTTGGCGGGCAGCAACTCTGGACTTACTGGCGTATCGAGGATATCAAATACGGCATCGGCGGCCATCTTTGCCTTGCGCCCTTTCTTGCGCATCATCTCAGCCCACCAACGGCAGACATCTCGCACAACGGTCTTCGGAACGCCTGCATTGACTCCGAACATGCTCATGTGGTCGCCGTTGTATGTGCTCCAACCCAGGGCTATCTCGCTCATGTCGCCGGTTCCAAGAACGATTCCGCCCGTCATGTTCGCTTTGTTCATCAAAACCATCGTGCGCATGCGGGCCTGAACGTTTTCGTATGTGACATCATGCTTTTCGGGATTGTGCCCGATATCCATGAAATGCTGGAGACACGCCTTGGTTATGTCAATGGACTCAAGTTTCAGACCCAAGCCATCGCACAGCAACTCTGCGTTGCCCTTGGTGCGATCCGTCGTTCCGAACCCGGGCATGGAGTACACCCTTATGCCATTTTTGGGGAGCCTAAGCTTTTTGAATGCGGAAACCGCAACAAGCAGGCAGAGCGTCGAATCCAACCCTCCAGAAAGACCTATCGTCACAGACTTAACGCCAATGCGGCTCAGACGGACAACAAGTGACGTCGATTGCACGCGGAACACCTCTTCCGGTTCGCACCATTCGCCGAACGGATGCGCAGATATGCTGTTAGGCTTTTTCATGACCGCATATTATACACTACACGACGCATTCAATGCATGACGAGGAAAATTGGTGGACCCGGCGGGACTTGAACCCACGACCCGGAGATTATGAGTCACCTGCTCTGACCAACTGAGCTACGGGTCCACACTGGTGCCCCTGACAGGACTCGAACC
>SUVZ01000566.1 GCA_015061765.1 Lentisphaerota bacterium | reverse complement strand
CGCGGTTTATGGCGTATGTGCCGCTGCTGTGTACGAGAGTGTAATCGAGCCGCTTGAAGGGGAATGTTGGTGGGGCGGCATTTTGAACGATGGAGCGGAGATGCCGTATGCGACAACCGATGCTCCGCGCGATCTCGCCTGTCTGAACATGGGCGGTACGACTGCTCCGTTTTTCGTTTCAAGCGCCGGACGCTATATCTGGAGCGACAGACCCTTCGCCTATTCCGCTTCGAACGGTGTGCTGCGGATTGTTTCCGACGTTGAATGCGTCAAGCCGGTCCAGGCAGGTTCCACGCTCAAGGATGCATATCTCGCGGCCAGCCGCAGGCACTTCCCGTTCAGCGGTAAAACGCCTGCCGAGCTTCTTTTCACGATGCCGCAGTGGAACAACTGGATAGAGATTGCGATTCAAGGCATGAAACAGTCCTCCGTCGATGCCTATACCGATGCTCTTGCGGCAAGCGGGTTCCCGTGCGGCGTCTACATTATGGATGGCGGCTGGTATACCCATCAGGGCAGTTATGCGTTTTACGAACCGGACTTTCCGGACCCCAGAGGCATGTTCGGGCGCATCCGCGCCAATGGCTGGAAGTCGATGATATGGACCGCGCATTTCGTTTCTCCCGACAGCCGCGAGTACAAACGCCTTCGACGCGGCCGCGGATACATGATCGACGGTCTTGACGTGCTCGCCTACCGCAAGGACAGGAAAGGCACGGCTGCGGGTGTTGTATGGTGGTGGAGCGGTATAAGCTGCGTTTACGATCTCACTTATGCGCCTGGACGGAAGACTTATCTTGAAACGCTTCAGAGGTTCGCTGCGGATTATGGTATAGACGGATTCAAGTTCGACGCGGGCGACATTCCGCGTCTCTCGGATGTGCGTTTTCATGATCCGGCGATGGAGCCGGTGGATTATGCGCACGAGTATGTGAAACTCGGCGCGGAAAATTTCCCATACAATGAGTATAGATCCGGCTTCCGTACAGGGGGAATGCCGGTGATGCAGCGTCTCAGAGACCAGGGGCACACATGGAACGCACTCGGGAAAATCAGTCAGATTGTCCAGGCGGCTGGGCTGATCGGTTCTCCTTATGTGGTGGCAGATATGATCGGCGGCGGTGAAGCGGGCGCTTTTCGACCGGGCGGATACTTCAGCGAGAAGCTGTTTGTCCGCTACTGTGCATTGCAGGCGCTTCATCCGATGATGCAGTTTTCAGCCGCTCCATGGCGCTACCTTTCGCCCGAAGGTGTGCGCATATGCCGTGAGTTCGCAGAACTTCATGTTTCCTACGGCAAGCGCATATTTGAATTGGCCCGCCATGCCGCCGAAACGGGTGAACCGATCGTCCGCACGATGGAGTACGAATTTCCTCATCAGGGCTTCAACAGGGCGATGACACAGTTTATGCTGGGGGACGATCTTTTGGTTGCGCCGGTCGTGACAGAAGATGATACGGTTGTCGTCGAACTTCCCCGCGGTGACTGGATGGATGATTTCGGCAAACGTCATACCGGACCTGCAATCCTGCGTCTCGACAACGTGCCGCTTTCACGTCTGCCGCGGTATGTTCGCCTTCCGTGCGGAACTGCACAGAAGGGGAACTGAAGGATTTGATCCGGTAGTTACTTAAAAGGGATAATTTATGAAACGTCTTTCTCTTCTGTCGGTTCTTTTGTTTTCATCCGCTGTCTCGATGGCGCAGAAGTCTGTTGTCGACGGTGAACATTACACGATGCTGAATATAGTTCCGATGCGTCTTGACGATGAAGGCGTTTCGGCGTCTGACGCGCTCGAGCTGTACAATAAAGCGGGGATCAGATATCCGCTCTATTCTCTGACGCTTCATCCGGAAGGCAAGCCGGCCATGGCGAAGGTCGAGCGCGCTGTCGAGAGCTACCGCCGTTTTGCGGATGCGCTAAAGGGTACCGGAGTCAGGCCCGGCATACTTGTTCAGGCGATAATCGGCCATTGGCCACGCACGGACAAGGAAATAGAGCCCTGGCAGCGAACGATAAACATCAAAGGAGATGCCGTCAGATTCTGTTCCTTTGATGCCCGTTATCAGGCTTACATCAGGGAAGTCGGACGCAGAGTGGCGGCGGAGCGTCCGTCCGTCATTCTTACCGACGACGACGTTCGCGCGTTTTCGCCTTTTGCCGAGTGCTTCTGTCCGTTGCATGCCGCTGAATACGGACGTCGCTTGGGACAGAAATTCACTTCTGATGAAATGCGCAAGTATGTTGCAGGACTTCGGTACGACCATCCTGATCATACGGCGTTTGTCCAGCTGCAGAAGGATACGGTTTTAACGGTTCTAAAGGCGCTTCGCGCCGGTATTGACGAAGTAGATCCCACGATTCCCGGCGGGTGCTGTGAACCGAGCTGGGTGTGGGAACGCGACCGCCTTCCGGATTATGCACGCGTGATGTCCGGCGGATCGCAGCCGTTTTTCCGGCTCGGCGACGGCTGCTATACCGAACATTCCGCGAAGGACGACTATCCGTGGCTGCTTGTGCGTTCCTTGACTAAATTCGAACGTCACAGGGGTAGAGGGTGCAATCTGCTTTCCGAGGCCGATACGTGGCCGCAGAATCTCTGGTCCAAGTCGGCGGCGGCGTTTCACGCGAATCTGGCCGAGAGC
>SUVZ01000565.1 GCA_015061765.1 Lentisphaerota bacterium | reverse complement strand
AATGAGAGATGAGTGATGAGAGATGGGAGATGAGAAAAAAGAAAAGTGTGCGTTTTTAAGTAAGATGCGTTCTGCGCGTCTTACGCGTCTCACTCGTCCCATCTCCTATCTCCCCAATTGGAAGGAGACTGTTGCCATGAATAAGTTAGTGCTTTCCATTGCTGTGTTTTTGAGTGCGCTTGCGGTGCAGGCGGCAGGAAATTTTACGCCGACGGTTTGTGTGTGGACGGGCTCGGTTTCCTCCGATTGGAATGACTCCGGCAACTGGCATGATGGAGTTCGTCCGGGAAGCAGCGATGTGGCGCTGTTCCGTTCGGACGCATCCATTTCGCCGCCTGATTCTTTCTGCGGCGTTATTCAGCTTGAAGGTGCTGTCGCTGTGACGGCAATGGTGTCGGCTCAGTCCGCATTTACGTTGCGCTCGGTATCTTCTTCTTCTGGGGTTCCGTCGTTCGTGAAGCGCGGCAACGGCGTTCTTGCTCTATGTGCTGCGCGTGGAATCAATCCGGGTACGGTAACCGTTGCGGAAGGTTCGGTTGATTTCGTTCGAAACGCCACCGGAGAACCGGGGGCGTTTGATCGGATCGTCATTGCCTCTGGCGCATCTGCACGAGTCGCAGATTCTCCATTTGCCTCGAGGCATGGAGTTGCTGTAAAGGCCGGTTTTATGTCATTTGAAAAATCGTATTTGCCTGAGGGCTTCGGAGGGTTCTCTGATAACGGGAGTGAAAGTTATTTTTATTTTGCGGGCGGAAGCGGCAGCAAAGGATTTGAGGTCGGGAAAGAGACTCAGTCGCTTGCCGATCGGCTTGATTACATGTGGGATACATCGTTTTCGTTGACGACTGTTGTCGAGCGCTGCTTTGTTCCGACAGAGACTTTGCCTGCATTGTGCGGAACAAACTCGATACCTCAGGAACTTTTTACGGCGCAACGGCAGACCGTGACTTATACACGGGCCATAATCCTCTCTGAAAACGCCGGTGCAATCAGAAGGACTGTTCAGAATGGCACTGGAGGCGGTTCGATGTCTGCCTGGGTCTTGGATCGTGCCGAGTTCGCTCGGTGTGCATGGGGAGGCATTCGCTACGATAAATCAGACTCCTTCTCGCGTGGTTTTCATGAACTGAACGTCACGTTATGGAGTGAAAGTTCCTATGGATGGAAAAACAACTGGACAACCCTGTCGCGCACGCCGATTAACCGTTCGGATACGGGATATCTGACACCTGATGTCCTGTGGTATGGTGTGTGCTGCAACGCATTGGCAGTGGAGGAAGGCGCGACTTTGACAGTCGCAGACGGGCAAGCCTTAGGTGTGGCTCGCACGGAAGATCTTGTCGTCGCAGGGCGAATTCTCTCGACCGGACCGACAGCATGCGTTTCATTGCTTTCTTCGTATGCGCAAGATGGCGAGATCAGGACGAATGCCAGCCTGTTGAGAGGTTTCGATGAATTTGCCGGTCAGATTGAAATTGGCCGTACAACGCATGTCCGCCTGCCTGATACGACTTCAGTCGCCAAATGGACCCTTTTCGGGAAAGGAACGGTCACGATCGTTTCGGGAAGCGAATCACGCTTTGGTTCTGGGTGGGCCGGCACCGTGGATATCCCGTCAGGGGAAGTATTTGATGTTCCGGAGACATGGATAGATGAGATGGCCGTCATCGGCGATGGTGCGATTGCTCCCGACGATTTTGATCCTGCCTCGATGATGTCGTTTGGCGGTTCTGTGAAACTCGGGGACGGGGATGCTCTTGCGGTGCCGGGCGCAAAACTCCTTTCATCGCCTCGTGAGGCGATACCGCCGCCAATCGATCCGGTTGAATGGACATATTGCGGCACCTCGTATGTTTCGACTGTCAAGTCCCCGGACGGCACCGTATTCCCTGTTGAGGAAAATTCGCTTCCGCATGTAGAGGAGGGCCGTCTCGTGCTGACATGGGCGGCGAACTATCAGCGTCATGCCGCAATCCTGACGGGGCGCCCGATTTCGGCTGGAGACCAGTTCGATTTTTCGTTCACGGTATCCGCATCAATTCCGGAACGCAGTGTTGATGGCGTGTTTCCTCCATATGCCGGGGTACATGGCTGGGTTTCCGATGTGCGCGCCGGAAATTTCTCGCTTGGCGTATCTTCAGCCGATGTCGGGGCGTTGGCGAGCGGAACACGTCCGGGCTTTTTCCCTGAGGGATCATGCCGGTTGCAGTTTAATTTCTATTCGTCGGGTACATCCTCTGGTCCCGTTCCGTATTTTGGCGAGACGCAGACAGGAGGGAAAATTACCGGTCCTGATGGAGGTATCGATTTCCATCGGCCGTGGCGAATCAGGATGAGCGGAAAAGGTGGTGTTGCGCGGGTGATGGTTTCGCAGGACAACCGGTCCTATGCGGCGGACATGGACTTCCGTTCGATGCTCGCTGAGAACGGTCAGGTACGGCTTGTTCTGTCGGGCCATTCGGATTTGTGGGAGAACAGCAATTCAGTTCCGTGGATACGTCTGGAGGTTTCGGATTTTACGGGTTGGGTGTCGGACGTGAACGACAGGCGGTTTGAGTTGTCGGAAGGAGGTGCGGCGGATTCAAGGATGGAGCTTGCGTCCGCCAATTGGAACTACAGCGGAAGCGAAGACGCTTCTGCCGTGTGG
>SUVZ01000564.1 GCA_015061765.1 Lentisphaerota bacterium | reverse complement strand
GACAGGGATATACGCACATATTTCCTGTTCATAGGACTGCCGGCGCTCCTGATAACGGCCGCAGGCCTTTTTGCCCTTGTGTTTGGAGTGCGTGGGATTGCGTCTGAGATGAGGCATTTCGACGCGGAAATGCAGCTCGAGCGCTACGAACGCAACATAAAGAGCCGCATGGCGACCAAACTGAGAAAATACCTCAAAAACGGTGAGGCGGACTATGTTTGGGATGTTGGTTCACTTCCGTGGGGCACAAACGAACTTTCGCGAGTCAAGTATGGTATATATAGTCCGGCGGAAGGCGTTGCCGTCGGATGGGCGAAACTTGACGAAAGGACCGTGATTGGATACAGAGTGCCGCCGTTTGAACTGAAAAACAGCGTGACCGTGTACCTTTTTGTGGCTGGCGTGGCGATGGTGATGCTGCTTTTCTCCACTCTTTTCGCTGGTGGCATGCTGCTTGCAAGGGCAGCGAAACGCGCCCGTGATGATCTTGCCGTGAAGAATTCGTTTCTGGATGTGATATCGCACGAACTGAACACACCTCTCGGGAGTATCGTTCCGCTGTCGTCGGCGCTCGCGAACGGTACAATAAAGGATGAGTCCAGGAAACAGGTCGCAATTGCTACGATCAGCCGGGAGTCGGCGCGCATGTCGCGCATGGTTTCAGAGCTTCTCACTGTCGTGCGTCTTAGAAACGGCAAAATGTTCTTCTCCCGAAAAGCTTTTGATGTTCTTGAAGTTGCGGAGCAGGCGGCGTTGCTTGTTCGTGCCCATCATCCGGATTGCGCAATCAGGGTGATGCGAGGGGACTCTGTCGTCGCCCTTGCCGATGCGGACAAGACGGAGCAGGTGATTGTCAACCTGCTGGAGAACGCCTGCCGCTATGCGGGGGAGGATGTTGTGGTCGTGTCATGTTCACGGTCTGCGGATGGTTGGGCCTGCATTGAGGTGTCGGACAGTGGGCCGGGGCTTTCGGAGAAGGACCGCAAACTCATTTTCGAGCGCTTCTATCAGGCGAAGGTCGGAACTTCTGAAGGTGGGCTTGGATTGGGTCTTAACATCGTCTCCGGTTTTGTCGGAGGAATGGGCGGAAGAGTGGATGTCAGACCGCGTGAAGGCGGAGGAAGCGTCTTTTGCGTAAGATTGCCGGGGCCCGGCAAGGTTTCAACAGGAGGTGTATGAAATGGCTGACATTCTCGTCGCTGACGACACGCGTTCAATTCGCACTGCGCTCTCGATACTTCTGGAGGAGGCGGGGCATACGGTTCGGCTTGCGTCCAACGGTGACGAGGCATTGTCCGAATACGGAAGGCGGCGGCCGGACATGCTTCTTCTCGACATCGTGATGCCGAAGAAAAACGGATATCAGGTTCTTGCGCAGATACGGCGCAACGATCCGCTCCTTCCTGTGATATTTCTTTCGGCAAGAGGCTCGCCCGCAGATGTTGCGCTGGGACTCGACCTGGGGTCTGACGACTATATCCCGAAGCCGTTCGACAATGAAGTGCTTCTGTCCCGGATTAATGCTGTTTTCAGAAGAGTAAGCGCCCATGCCACCGTTCAGGACACACCTGGTGAGGCTGGATTCGCGATGGGGACCCATTGGGTGGATGCGGGCCGCTACATGCTCATTGATGAGGCGGGAAACGAGGATCCGCTTACGATGAGGGAGATGGGTATACTTCGTATCCTTGCAGCAACGCCGGGCAGGGTTGTGGACAGAGACCGCATTTTCAACGAAGTGTGGGGACATGGTTATTTTGGTACCACCCGTACGCTTGATCAGTACATCACCCAGTTGCGCAGGAAGCTCGGATCCGATGGCGTCTGTATCGACTCTGTGCGAGGTGCCGGTTACCGCTACGTCCCCAAAACGTAAGATTGATATCTTCTTGCGTTTTTATTTAATTTTCTATGCGTATTTATTGCAGATAATTTTGCGCCTTTGTGGATGGTTTTCAGGGACGGGATTTCATAGAATCAAGGGCATTCAAAACAGCATGGAAGGTTTAATGCATGAACACTCTCATTTTTGCCGCCATCGTTGCGGCAACCAATAACGTTGCGGAGGTGCCGCCGGTTACGGTGTATGCCTCAAGGATTGAGGCCGCCAAGTCCGACATTCCGGCGTCTGTTCAGGTTTTCGGCGCGGAGCAGATTGCCGCCAGCGGAGCGAGCGATCTGCCCGAACTCCTCAAGAGGAAGGCTGGCATGGACGTGCATGCCATGAACGGCAATCCGATTCTCACATCGATTGCGATGCGCGGATTCGGAGACAATGCCTTTGGACGCATCAAGGTCGTGCTGGACGGCGAGGAGCTGAATAATGTTGATATGAACCCTCCGAACCTTACCCGCATACCGTTGGGTAATGTGGAGCGGGTCGAGGTGATACACGGACCCAGTCCGGTGCTGTACGGCGATGGTGCCGTCGCAGGTGTGGTGAACGTCACTTCCGATGCGCATGACTACGAGGAGATGACACGCATCACGGGAAAGGCCGGTTCCCAGTACACCTTCGGCGGCAATGTGCGGACAAAGGGCGGTGATGAAGATGAGGGTGTCCTCTACAACGCAGCGTACGACTATCTGCAGTCCGACGGCTACCGTGACCACAGCGCATACGATATGCATACGGCCGATGCCGGGGTACGGA
>SUVZ01000563.1 GCA_015061765.1 Lentisphaerota bacterium | reverse complement strand
ATCATCCGCATATCCAACCGCCGATTTTCGGGATTTTGCGCACTGCAATGCTGATGAACGAGGAAAGCGCAAACGAGACGGATGCAGTCGCCAATATTGCAACTGGTGTCGGCATCAGAGGACGAAACTGCTCAAACACCGGCAACAGCACGAACATGTGCAGCAGATACGTTCCATAGCTCGCTTCGGAAAGAGGACGTATAACTCGGCTGTACAGCCAGCCATCATAGGAAATCTGTCGAATCACAAGAAACGCCGCCGCTGTCGCAAGAAGAACTCCAAGCGAGCAGTATTCTATGCTCATCTCCAGATCGACAGCCTTTGCATACGGAGCGGAATAGGGATATGCACCCGAAAGACGGAAGAAGAAGCCGCATCCAATTATCGCCGCTCCAACCGTCCATAGCGGCAAGGCAACAGCCAAAGCTTTCTTGAACGACATTGTTGGAGCAAATCGACGGAACCAAAGGCCAAGAAGCATATATCCAATAAATCCACTCACGTAATGGAACATGCCGAATGAATTCCACGGACATTCACCATAAAGATACGGCACAGCACCGAACCCGAAAAGCGGCTCACCAAAGAGATATGTCCAAAGGCGGCGCAGATACGGGAAAAGCGTCGTAAGCCCCCATACGAAAAGCCATCCGCGCAATTCACGCTCACTGACACGCTCCGCCCACGGCGAAATGAGCGGCATCAGCATGTAAAGCCCGAGCAGCATCGGCACGAACCACAAGTGTCCGCCGGCAGCGGGGAAGTTGAAAAGCATCTGTCCCCAATCGCCCTTGAACCACCATACATATGCACATGCCCACAACACAAACGGCACGACGATCCGTCCCAGACGGCGGCGGAAAAATTCGCCTGTTGGCTTTTGCAGAGGGAAAAGGAGGAAACTTGACGCCATCACGAAAAGCGGAACGCAAACACGGCAGAAAACTTCCGTAAGAGTAACCCAAACAGCATCGCTGCGTGTTGCTATGTAGGTTCCCTCTTCTCCGCCAAGATAAAAAGGTTCACATGCATGGATCGCCATGACCATAAAGCAGGCGACAACCCGAAGATAATCTAGAAACACTATCCGCTCTTTCATGTCCTTCACAACTCCTTTTGATATCAGGTTCAATGATTTGCCATCAGTTTCATTGCCGCGTATTTTACTTTTTGCTAATCCTTCAGGATTCCAAGCATCTCCTTAAACACCTTAGCGGTGTCGCGTCCTAGGTCTCGGCATGATTCAGGTGTCACAACTGCGCCGTTGGCATTCGCAAACGGAACTTCATAGGAGCGGGCGATCTTAAGTCCCTTGACCTTGTGGCACGCCCAGATGACTGCGCTCCATCCCTGCGCATAGTTGACGCCTTTGTTCCATTCCTTGCCGAACGGCAAATCGTCTGCCGCACGATAACGCATCGTGCCGCACTGAAGTTTCTCCAGAAGCTCCGAGAACCTCTTCTCAGAAGCAACGTCCGGCAGAATCTTCGGATCTTTCCATGGAGTATAGACCCACTCGTTGTACTTGCCTCGTATCCACGGGCAGTGCACGTCAATAAACATATCAAGCTTGCCGTTGGCATGTCTGGCGATCCATTGCGTAATGGCCTTGGTCTCCGGATAGATGAATTCAGAATAGTCGCGGTTGTGGTCATGAGGCTTGCGCACTTTACCCTGATCTCCTGCCTGAGACCCATCATAATCGACGAACGGCACCATCATCAATTCTACATTCTCCCTTAACCAGCGGCCAAGACCGTCATCTGCGAGAAACGCCTCGGCAACACCCTCCAGCACCCAGCTTGCCGTCGTTTCCGAACAATGGTGCCTTGCGCTCATGAAAATGCGGCGGCTCGGCTTCGCGCCAATACACCCGAATCTCGCGCACGGCACGCTTGCCCCCTTGCGCGACTTGCACAGGGTTTCTGCAACAAACCGCTTGCCAAGCGATGCCGAATGCTTCGCCACGAACTTATCCCAATTTGCGCGCACATACGGATGGCATTCGTAGAACAGCACATCATTCTCGTCTGCGCCGAAGGTGTAGGTGAAGCAATCCGTGCGGCTCTTGCCGTCAAGAGGATAGGAGAATGTCCTGCCGCCATCCGTAGAAACCACAGGACCTCGAACACCTACCGGACCGCCCCAACGCTTGTCCGTAAATTCAAAGCGCACCGTCCGACCCGCCGCACCCTTCACACGAAACGCCCAGTAGAACCACAATCCGGAATCGCGAAGATCCTGTTTGAGACGAACCGTATCGCCGTCAATCTTCTCTATGATGGCATTCCCAGCCGGCAGCTCAGTATCGACAGTAAAGGATGCTTTTTTAGGTGCGGCCATTTTGATTCCGCCGAGAGAAATAGCCGCAGCAACGGCAAACACAAAAAACAGAATTTTTTTCATGCGCGATATTATACTTTTTTTCTCAATGCACCGCAAACACGAATCCATCCTTGGAATTCCGCAGGGACAGACCCTTCTGGCATACACAGGGGACCTTCTTAACTCTTTTTACCGTTACACACGGCGCACGCGGCGTTTCCAGTAGGATGCCGGCTTGTCCAGACCCCGTCCTTGCTGGAAGTTGTAGAGCGCGACGCGCAGGACATTTCCGATATGCTCCCAGTCCGGCGCATGCGGCTCGATGAACGC
>SUVZ01000562.1 GCA_015061765.1 Lentisphaerota bacterium | reverse complement strand
GGCGGCAGGACGATTCTGGACTATGACCGCAAGCGTTGTCCGATGATGGTGAAGGACGGGCTGCTTTTCATGGTCGGTGAGGGATTCACGAATCGTGTCCGCAGTTGCCGCCTTTTCGACGGCAGGACATTCGAACAGACTCCAGGGGCCGAGGATGTGTTTCTCGCGGAAAACATCTTTGTCCGGCTCCCCGACGGAAAGATATCTGTGGATGCCGATCTGTCGGAATACGGTGTCGGCTGCAAGGTCGGGGATGTTGCGGTGTTGCGTCCGGACAGGCGCGACAATCCCGCCATTGTCGTCTACAACTCGAAGAATGTTCTCTTTGAGGATGTTGTCGTCCATGACGCGAAAGGGATGGTTCTGATCGCCCAGCGTTCCGAGAATGTTACGTGGCGCGGAACGGGAAAGGCGGAGGATAAGACGTCAGGAGTCTTTCCGCGTCCGGGCGGATACGCAACTTCCCATGCGGACGCGACGCATTTCTCCAATGTGAAGGGTACGGTTGTCGTGGAGAATTCCTGGTTCGAGGGAATGATGGATGATGCGATCAACGTGCATTCGACCTGTCTTGCGATCACCAATGTCTCCGGGCGCACACTCACATGCCGGTATATGCACCATCAGGCGATCGGGTTCGAGGTGTTCAAGCCGGGCGAGACGTTGCGGTTCATGAACGGTGAACGGCTTGAGAACGGACCGGAAGTGAAGGTTTCGGCGGTAGACATGCTGAACGAGCGGGAGGTTGAGATCACCATCGACCGGGATGTGCCAAAAGGTTGGGGCGTGGGAGACGCCGTCGAAAACGCCGACTATCAGTGCGCCGCCGTTTTCCGCAACAATATCGTGCGCCACAACAGAGCGCGAGGAACGCTTTTCACCACGCCTAAACCGGTCCTGGTTGAGTCGAACCTCTTTTACAAGGTTACGGGGGCGTCGATTCTCTTTTCGGGCGACAATTACTACTGGTACGAATCGGGTGCCTGCCGGGATGTTGTGATAAGGGGGAATGTATTCTCGAATTGCTATACGGCGGCGGGAGGATATTCGAAAGCCGCGATCTCCTTCTATCCCGTGGTGCGCAATCCCGGAATACAGAAAAAGTGCTATCACGGGAATGTGCTCATCGAAGACAATGTGTTCAGCGGATTCGATTCGCCGCTTTTGTTTGCGCTTTCGGTGGAGAATCTTGTCTGGCGCAACAATCGCATCGAATACAACAATCTGTATCCGGGCTGCGAAGAGCCGCCGTTCGTGATCCGCAAGTGCCGGAACGTAAAGATCGACGGTATCGACCGTTCAAGCGATACGCGCATGGACACGGCGTTGAGGGAAGAGACGGATTTTGGCGAAGGCTGGAGTTTCGTCAATGCGGGAAATTGCAAGACGAAAGCGGAGAAGCGTTTCACATTGCCGCCTTCCGCGGAAGGACAGTCGGTGTTTCTCGATATCGACGGGGTGAAGGGTGATATTGAAGTCTATCTCAACGGCATCCGTGTGGGTGGTGAAAATGGAGGAAGAGCGGCATATCGGGTCAATCTTACGCCCGCCATCAATAAGCCTGGCGTCGAGAACCGCATAGAGATTACAGGCGGCAGGTCTTTATATGGAAGTTTGAGGCTTGTTCGGACTGCTCCCGTCCATGTTGGGTACAAGGGAGTTGCCATATCGACGAGGATTATGCCCGATGGCACAGCGAAGGTTCACGCCGACGTCAAGGTAAAGGGACCGCTTCCGTTCGTGAAAAGCATTTCACCCGTACCGGAGGCATGGGGCGGCGATGTGCGCATCGAGAACCGTGTCCTAGGGGAGGATGGAATGACCATCAGAAAGCCAAAACCGGGGGCTTCGGAATCTCCGCATCTTTACCGGCTCGAAACGAAACTCTTTTACACCGGCAAACTTGTCGATGCCGTCACGAACGGCTTTTCGGTGATAAAAAGTAACCGGTAAAAAGAATGGTCTGACCTGAATTCTGCCGTTTGGAAGGAAAGGAAATGACGATTAGCGTGCGAAATGCCACTTGTGCGGCGCTGGCTCGTTCAGAATCGCTTTTCTTCTGGCTATGGGCGGCAGAACTTTTCAAGGCGTTCAAGGCAGTGGGCTGCATACGTGCATGGATATGTCGCTTTACGCGCCGGCGGCGATAGATGGAAAATCAGCATAGGGCGGTTTCGAAAAAAGCAATAGAAAGATTCAGATATGGCAATGTACTTCAGCTGTGCTCTATGATAGAATCCATGGCAAATTTCAGTAAAGATCAAAAGAAAGGATGTAATGTCTATGAAAAAGAGACTGCTCATCATCGGTTCCGCTTTGGCGTTCTGCTGCGTTGCGGAAGGCTCCGGGATTGCTGAGCTGAAAGGCAAACTGCCCGAGATATTTGCGAAATCTGCGGCGCACTACAAGGCGTTGGATGCGGCGGTAACTCCGCTCATGAAGAATGCGGAAGGTCAGACGATGGTTCCGCAAGGATACAAGCGTGACAAGAAGATGTATGACATGCGCGGAATCGTGTGGTGGACATCCGGGCATTTCCCTGGTTCCCTCTGGTATCTCTACGAGGCCACCGGCGACGACTTCTTCAAAGAGCGCGCGACCGTATGGACGGAAAACCTCAAGCCGATTTCGACGTTCAAGGGGAATCATGACATCGGCTTTATGATGTACTGCTCCTTC
>SUVZ01000047.1 GCA_015061765.1 Lentisphaerota bacterium | reverse complement strand
GCAGCCTGCGATGACGTGTCGCTGCTTGGGTTTGGAATGATGCGTCTTCCGACCGTTGACGGACATCACGCAAACTCCTACAGCGGCGGCTCGAAGGCTGCGATAAACCGGGATGAGGTGTATGCCCAGGTCGATTACGCGATTGAGCATGGCGTGAACTATTTCGACACGTCGCCGGCGTACTGCCGAGGTGAATCCGAAGGAGTGACTGGCGACGCGCTCGCCCGCCATCCGCGCGAACGCTACAAGATTGCGACCAAACTTTCGAACTTCTCTCCGTCCCAGTATCCGATAGAGAAGTGCCGGGAGATGTTCGAGAAGTCGCTGAAACTGCTACGGACCGAGTTCATAGACTATTACCTCCTGCACGCCATCGGCATGGGGGGCTTTGAGACGTTCATGAAGCGACATGTGGAGAATGGCGCCATAGACTACTGTCTCAAGGAGCGCGATGCAGGACGGATAAGGAATCTCGGTTTCTCGTTCCACGGCGACAGGCGCGCCTGGGAATGGCTGATGGACAGGCATGACAGGTATCATTGGGACTTCGTCCAGATCCAGCTGAACTATGTGGACTGGAAACATGCGTTTGAGACAAACGAGCGCAACCAGGACGCGGAGTTCCTCTACGCCGAATGCGCAAAGCGGAACATACCTGTCGTTGTGATGGAGCCTTTGCTTGGCGGCAGGCTTGCCAGGTTCAACTATTCCCTTGCCGAGAAGCTCGTTCCGCTGGATCCCGAGGCCTCGCTCGCCAAATGGGCTCTCCGTTTCGCCGGACACTTCCCCAAGGTGATGACGGTACTCTCCGGAATGACGTACCGCGAACACCTTGAGGAGAACTGCGCAATATATTCGCCGTTCAAGCCTCTGTCCGAAAGGGAGCTTGCCGTGCTGGAGGAGGCGGCGAAGGCCTTCATCTCCGACAGCAGCGTTGCGTGCAACACATGCAACTACTGCATGCCGTGTCCGTATGGACTGGACATCCCAGGCATATTCTCGCTCTACAACGCCGCGATGTCGAAGAAGGTTCCTGATGAGCAGGCGTTTCTCCGCGAATACGAGAGGACCATTCCGTATCTCCGTCGTGCGAACCACTGCACCGGGTGCGGGGTGTGCCTGTCGCACTGTCCGCAGTCCGTCGACATTCCCAGGGAAATGCGCAGGATCGATGAACTGATCGAGTCGCTCAAGGTAAAGGAGCTGTCTTCATGAAGCGCATTGCGATAAGGGGTTCTGTCCGTCGTGCGGTGAAGATTATTTTCGCCGCCGTCATGCTTGCCGCGCTTGCGGCGTCGTTCTGCGGGGTCAGGGAGTGCGCGGTCGCCGCCAGGCTCCAGATCGTTCCGGCGGTGCTGGGATGCGGGGCATTGGCCATGGTTCTGTTCGCCGTCATGGCGGCGCTTTGGGGACGGCTCTATTGCGAGGTGGTGTGTCCGCTTGGCATCGTGCAGGATCTTCTGCGCTGGATCGCGCGGAAGAAGGTGCGCAGGGTCTGTTCCAGATTGCCTGAGACGAAGCGCCAAGTCATCGTGAAGTGGACGGTGTTTGTTCTCTTCATGGCGGTCGGCCTTGCCGGCCTTTCGTTCATGTGGCTTGATCCGTATGGAATATTCGGGCGCGGCGTCGCCTTGACCGGCGGCGTTTTCTTTGTCGTGCTTGCGCTTGCGCTTGTCGGCAGGGGGCGGTTCTGGTGCAACTGGATATGTCCGGTCGGAACGCTGCTCCAGGCTGTGTCCAGATTTTCGGTCTTCAAGGACAGGTTCGACAAGTGTGACCATTGTGAGGAGTGCCGCAAATGCATCGGAAAATGACCAGAAGGAACTTTCTCGAGGCCGGTGCGGCGACGGTTGCAGCCGGCAAGCTTGTTGATGGAGGGTTCGCCCCAGTCTCAAATCCCGGGGTTCCGCAAAGATCCACACCGATCGTTCCGGCGGGGGCGGTGAGTCTCGCCGCGTTTCGCGCGAGATGCGTAGGGTGTCAGCTGTGCGTTAAGTCGTGCCCCGAAAAGGTGCTGCGTCCTTCGCGCGATCCGAAACGGTTCCTTCTTCCGGAGATGGGGTTCGAACACGGGTATTGCCGCCCGGCCTGTTCGCGTTGCGCAGAGGTGTGTCCTGCGGGAGCCATAGCGAAGATTTCCCGTGAGGAGAAGCTGCATACGCATGTGGGCAGGGCTGTATGGCACAGGGAACGCTGCATCGCCGTCAAGACGGGTGCGGTCTGCACATCGTGCGAACGTCATTGCCCGGTGAAGGCGATAGTTCTGGTGAAGGGCGTTCCGGTTGTGGATGCCGTGAAATGCCTCGGCTGCGGAGCGTGCGAGAACCTGTGTCCGTCCAGACCCATGCCGGCCATTACGGTGGAAGGTTGTGCCTTGCATCGAACTGATAGGCCTGTTACCGCGCAGGAGGTTTCGTTCGAACGCATGCATCCGGGGATGAACCGCATGCGCGAACAGGTGTAGCCATGGTTGTACGGCGTTATGGATGTACGACTGCGGTTCCGTACATCGTGATGGGGAGAGATGGAAATGATTAGCGTCATCGTTCCTGTGTACAATGCTCCGCATCTGGAAGACACGATGCGTAGCATTCTGTCTCAGACCTATCGCGACATAGAGGTCATATGCGTGGATGACGGCTCTACTGATGGGTCGGGCAGGGAACTGGCCCGTTGGGCCGAAACCGATGGCAGAGTGCGTGTGCTTTCTCAGGCGAACGGTGGTTTGAGTGTTGCCCGCAATTCAGGGTTGGATGCGGCAAAAGGCGATTGGGTCGCATTTGTCGATGCAGGCGACATTCTTCGCGAAGATGCCTTGGAGGTTTTGCATGACGCTGCCGTGGAGGCGGAGGCGGATGTCTCTGTTTCCCGGAGTTTTGCAAAGGCTTCCACTGTCGCTGGCGTGATGCAGCGGTTGAATGCTTCCGCCAGAGCTTCTGGGACGACTTGCCATCAAAAACCGATAGAAGACATATTGCGTTATCGATACGCTTTTTCAAGCGTCTGCAATAAGCTGTATCGCCGTGCCGCCATTGGCGATCTGAGGTTTCAGAAGGGGATATGTTTCGAGGATTGGCCGTTCGTCATAAAACTCTTTGGCATGATACGCCGGTTCGTTTTGGTAAAAGATCCGTTGTATGGTTATGTGATGTCGGCCGGGTCCATTACCCGCAGCGGGTTTTCAGTGGCGAAGGTGAAAGGATATGTGGCCGGAATAGAGAGCGTGAACGGATTCTACGCAAGCCAAGGAGCCGTTCCGCGTGCTGTTCTGCGCCGGTGTGGAATCGCGGCGAAGATGATGCTGAACAAGGTTTGGCATTTCCGTGCATCGCTTCCTGAATTGCAGTCTCTTGCACTTGCCGAGTTCTGGAGACTGGTGCGGGAACGTAAGGTTCTCCTGAGGGATGTAGCGCTCAAGTCCGCTTTGCGGGCGTTTGCGATGTATAGGCCGGCTCTGACCATATGGATTGCCGCAACCTTGTTCTGGCTTTCGGCGACGGCTTTGTTCACGATGTGCTATCCCGTATGGATGCCAGACGTGGTGGTGCGGTACGGGCCTATGGCGGACGCATTTGCCGCCGGCGACTGGGAAATGGCCTTTCATCCTCGCTTTGGAGTCCTTTTCCAGGTGTTGACGGGGATTGTCCGCAAGGTCACCGCTTTTGACGGTCTCCAGTCCTGTCAATGTGTCGCGGCCGCGTTCTGGGCGTATTCGATCATTCCCCTGTGGGCTGTATCAAAAAAAGTGTTCGGACACAGGACGGCGCTGCTTTGTGCCGCATTTCTGCTGATTGCTCCGCGCCCGTTCGGGTTGGCTCTGGACGGTCTTCGCGACGACGGTCGGCTGCTGGCAATGCTTCTCTGTGCATATGGGTTCATTGACAGACGGTCGATATGGTTGGCGACGGGAGCCTTTATTCTGCTTACGCTGCGCATCGACAGTTATCTTATCGGTACGGTTCTGGTCGGGATATGGATTCTTCGCGAGATTGCCAAAAGGGAGTGGCGTACGCTTCTTTTGCCGATAATGTCGTGGATGGCGGGAACCGCGGCGGTTGTGACAATGGTTCATCACTACACGGGGCATTGGGTTCCGGCGATTCAGTACATCAAGTACCTCGGGAGGTGGCTGTGATCTGGACATTTCTTTTGGCAACCGCCGTCTCCGCATACAGAATTCGCCGAAAGATGTTTACGAAGGGCGAAGCTGTTCTTTGGGGGCTTTTTCTGGTCAATGTGGTCTTGGTTCAGCTGCAGCTGTATGTCGAGAACTGGCGATTCAAGGTGGACTTGCGCTACCTGAGTCCGGCGTTCGTGCTTCTGTGGGGAGTGTGCATATGGCCGGTCGCCGAATTGTGGAGGCGTTGCCGCAGGTTGGATTATGTATTGCTCGTGGCTTTTGCGGCGGCGTTTGGCGTAAATGCCTTTCGTGTGGTCAAGCACCATTTTGGAATGGGCAATCGCAGCCGTAAGACTCTTGTGTCCGCCTGGGCGGCAAATGAGATAAGGAAGGATTGGGACGGTCCTCGTCAGGACGACAGGCTGCTTTGGTCTCCACGTGAGTACAATACGCGCGCGCGCCCTGTGATCAACTGCGCCTCTTCATACCGCAGCATAGCGTATCTTACCGGCGGCCGCATCTACTTTCCGGAGGTTGGCGGTGCCAACAAAGGCGACTACTGGCTGGTGGAAGGGGATGGGGCGTCGCCGAAGGATGCCAGGTTGGTGAGTGTTTTCTCGTTCAAGGACAGGCGTTTCCGCCTATACAGGGTCTCTGCGAAATGAAAGGCGGACTGATGCAAGGACGCGTAAGGGTAGCCTCTCTTGTCATTACCGACATGCTCTGTGTATTCTTCGCGTGGGCAGCAACGGTGGTGGCGTATTGGTGTCTGGGCTTCGGAGATTATGACCCGGCGGAATATGTCAGGTTCTGGCCTGTCGCATTGCTGTTTGTCGTTTTCAACATGCTCGTTCGCCTGTATCACGGGAATGTCGTGTATCCGTCTCTGCCGCTGGGGCCAGTGGAAGAGTTCCGGCGGTTGGTGGCAAGTTCGGTCACAGTGCATCTGATAGTCATGGCATTCCTGGGGTTTTCGCGCCAGCAGGAGGAGGTGTCAAGATTTGTGCTGATTGCGAGCGGCTTGCTTTTGGCGGGTTTGTCGCAGCCGTTCAGGGATGTCGCACGCTGGGCGATGAAAAGATTCGGCATTGGCTCCATTCCCTGTTTCATCGTCGGTTCAGGCGATCTTGCGCGGCAGATTGTGCAGGAGTGCGAGAACTCCGCCTTCTTGGGTTGCAGGGTTGTCGGTTCGTTTGATGATGGAGGGAAATCGATTCCCGGAGTCGAGCGGCTGGGTGGATTGCGTGATGTGGTGCGCATGGGTCGGGCGATGGATGTAAAACGGCTTCTGGCATGCTATGACGAACGACTGCTGAAGGAGCAGTTGACCACCCTCGTCAGGCATTTTCAGTTCATAGACTACTTCCCTACCCGAAGGGCATTCCCGGTCATCGGGTCAAGATTGGTTGCGGTCGGTGGTTTCGGCGGAATTGAACTTGTGAATCAGTCGTGCATGAAAGCGCTTCGGTGGGAGAAGGTTGCCATGGATTTTCTTCTCTCTGTTGCGGCCATCTTTGTCTGCCTGCCGCTTTTCATTCTGATTCCCGTATTGATAAAACTGACAAGCAGAGGTCCTGTGTTCTATCGTCACCATCGTCTTGGTAAAGATGGCCGTCCGATCAAAATATGGAAATTCCGTTCGATGTACATGGATGCGGAGGAGCGTCTTGCGACGATTCTCGAGAACGATCCCGCGGCAAGAGCCGAATGGGAGGAGAACTTCAAGCTGAAGAACGACCCCCGGATAACGCCATTCGGCCGTTTCCTGCGCAAGACGTCATTGGATGAGATTCCCCAGCTCTTCAATGTCTTTCTTGGCGAGATGGCTATTGTGGGTCCGCGGCCGATCGTGGAAGATGAGGTCAAGTATTATGGCGGCAGATACGAACTTTTCTCCAGAGTGAAGCCTGGGATCACCGGATTGTGGCAAGTCAGCGGCAGAAGCGACACCGGATACGACCGTCGCGTTTCGTTGGACTGCTACTATGTCCTGAACTGGAATCCGTGGATGGACTTATGGGTGATCACGCGCACGGTATCCTGCGTCCTTCTTATGCGAGGCGCCCACTGATTTCGCGGTTGTGATATAATCCTTTCGACATGAAACCGATAGCGACAGACTTATATGACTTTAAGGGGACGATAACCCGTGGAGGCACTTGTGTTGCTTTCGATCGGGAGGCGCTCCTCAATCGAAATAAAGTCACCGGACCCCATAAAGCGTTGGATGGAGCCAATGATTGTAAAACTGAAGCAATATCAGTTTCTCTTTGAGGAACTCGTAAAGCGTGACTTCAAGAAGAAGTACAAGCGCACCATGCTGGGCGTGGGGTGGAGCCTGCTGTCGCCGCTGTTGATGCTTTTAGTGATGAAGGTGGTCTTTTCGCAGTTTTTCGGGGCCGCCATAGAGCATTACACGACATACCTCTTCTGCGGAAATCTCCTTTTCATGTATTTCAGCGAATCCACCAACGAAGGGATGGCTTGCCTTCGGCACAATGCGGCGATATTCACGAAGGTCAATGTGCCCAAGTACATATTCCTGCTGTCCAAGAATGTTCAGACGCTTCTGAACTTCGCGCTGACTCTCGCTGTGTTTTTTGCGTTCTGCATCCTGGACGGAGTTGATTTTTCGTGGCGGTTTCTCCTTCTTGCGTATCCGATAGTGACATTGACCTTCTTCAATATCGGCATTGGGCTGGTCCTGTCGGCCCTTTACGTATTCTTCAGCGACATGCAATACCTTTGGCGTGTCGCGCTTCAGCTGCTGATGTACGGTTCGGCCATTTTCTATTCGGTTGACAATGTTTCTCCCGATTTCAAGATCGCATTTGATCTCAATCCGGTATATCAGCATATCCTTTACTTTCGTGAGGTTGTCTTGAATGGTGCGGTGCCGTCGCTGACGCATCATTTGGCTTTGGCGGTTTTCGCCCTGCTGTCATTGGCGGTTGGCGGATGGATGTATCGGCGTTACAATACGGAGTTCCTGTATTATGTCTGAGGAAGCGTCCACAATGCTGGAGTGCCAGAACGTTTCAATCCGGTATCGTATCGGAGATGTGCGGAATGTCGGCCTGAAGGAAGTTCTGATGCAGAAACTTACCGGAAGACGGCAGGTAACGGATTTCTGGGCGGACAGAGACATTGGATTCCTCCTCAAAAGGGGGGACATGCTCGGTATCATAGGTACGAACGGGGCCGGCAAGTCGACGCTGCTAAAGGCGGTGTCCGGGATTATGGAGCCAACGGAGGGAACGATAACGCGCAGGGGCAATGTCATAGCCTTGCTGGAGCTTGCGAGCGGATTCGATGGCGACCTTACCGTGAAGGAGAATGCCTATCTGCGCGGTGCGATGCTGGGCTACACTCGGGAGTTCATGGATGAAACCTATGAGCATATCATCGCATTCGCCGAACTCAAGGAATTCGAGGGTCGGCCGTTCCGTCAGCTTTCCTCGGGCATGAAGTCGCGTCTGGCCTTTGCGATCGCTTCGCTTGTGAATCCGGATATCTTGATCCTGGACGAGGTCCTCTCTGTCGGCGACGGCGCCTTCCGCAAGAAAAGTGAAGACAAGATGCGGGAGATCATCAAAGGCGGAGCGACTACAATCCTCGTATCCCACTCCATCAGTCAGGTGCGTGAAATGTGCAATAAGGTTCTGTGGCTTCACAAAGGGCGGCAGATCGTTTTCACAGATGATGTGAAGGGCGTCTGCGACAGTTATGAGGCCTACCTTTCGGGGAAAATGAAGGAGCCTTCATTCGTTTGACGTGATATGGCGGAACTGCCACTGCATATGGTGCCCGATTGTTCCAAATTTTATTGTATTTTAATGGGCGGAGTTTGGTATAATTCGCGCTTGGATGAATGCATTAGGCAGATTGGCGTCGGCTGTCGGCTATCCGCAGACTGTTCCTGCGGATGCGCTTGAGTTTACATTCAAGGTGGATGACGGAGAGGTGCGCGCCATTGACCTTGAAAAGCGTCTTGTGCTGACGCGCGAAATCTCCCGCGACGAGGATGATCTTCCGAGGCTGGCTTCATATTCCGCAGGGCGGATGCTCCGTGAGGCCGCTACGCTCTACTGGGATGAACGCATAGGCGCGGCGATCCTTGCGCAGGAGATTCCGGAATCGGCGACGGCCCATGAACTGAAAGTCTTTTTCGAGACGTTTGCCGACTCTTGCGACTGGTGGTTGGCGCGTACGGCGGCGGAACCGGTAGAGTCTTCATCGTTTCCGGAGATGGTGATCCGTCCCTGACTATGCGAAAGGAAGAGATGACTATCCTACCGACAATCAAACGGACTTTCACGCTGGCTGCAATGCTGCTGATTTTCGCGTCGTCTGCATCTGCGGCGGCCAAATCCGCCGTGAAGAGGCTCCCCTGGAAGAGTCCGGAGTACACTCTCATCGCAAGGCAGATGCCGATCCGCTCGGCGTTGGAGAGTTTCAGCGTCGCGCAGGGAATCCCGATCCTGCTTTCCGATCGCGTGACGGGCGTTCTGTCGGGGGACTTCAAGGGTGTCAGGCCGGATGATTTCCTCGATCGCATTTCGGCCGTGCACAATCTCACATGGTACTACGACGGCACGGCGCTCTACATCTACACAGTCGGCGAGATGGGGTCCACACTCATAGACCTCCGCTACATGAAGGCAAGCGAAGTCCTGACGATGATGGTGGAGTTGGGCGTCGAGGATTCGCGCTTCCCGCTCAAGACCGCGTCAAACGGCGAACTCATCATGGTGTCGGGTCCGCCGCGGTACGTGATGCTCGTGTCGGAAATGATCGCCCGTGCGGACAAGCTGCGCGAGCAGCGTACGTTCACTTCGGTCGAGACGCGCATATTCCCTCTAAAGCATACCTGGGCGGACAATGTGAGTTTCAGCGTGACGAGCCCGGAGTCCACGGTAACGATCCGCGGCATCGCCCAGCTGCTGGAGGAGATCATGAACGCAGGGGCCGGTGCGGCGCCCGTGCGCGAAGGCGCCGTCACGAACGAGACGGACCGTCTCAGCGCCAACACGGATTCCGCATTCCGTCCCGTGATCCGCCCTGAGAACCGTCTCAACGCCGTCGTCGTCCGCGACACTGTCACGCGCTTCCCGATGTACGAGAATCTCATAGAGCAGCTCGACAGGCCGCAGAAGCTTGTGGAGATCGGCGTCACGGTTCTGGAGCTGTCGCAGGAGGATGCGCTTGACTGGCAGATGTCGCTCAAGGTGTCCGGCGCCAAGGACGATGTCGAGGGCGCGGCGGGACAGAACGCCGCCAATCTCTTCAATTCCGCTTCGCTCGGCGGCAAGGGGCTTGCCGGCGCCCTCACGTATCTTGGCGACGACGTGTCGGTGTCGGCGTCGCTTACGGCGCTGAGGGAGAAGGGTAAGGCCCGTTCGATATCGCGCACTTCGATTCTCACGCTCAACAACATGTCTGCCGAGATGACCGATACGCAGAGCTACCATGCGCGAGTCGTCGGCACCGAGGTCGCTTCGCTGGAGGAGGTGTCCGCCGGGACGAAGCTTCAGGTGAAGCCGCGCATAGTTCCGTCCGCCTCGACGAACTCGCCCGACCGCGTGTGGCTTTCGATGGAGCTTCAGGACGGCGGCTTCGAGTCGATATCCGTCGACGCCATGCCGATGACGCGCACATCGTCGCTTGAGACGCAGGCCGCCGTGCTCGAGGGCCATTCCATCATGCTCGCCGGCTATCTCAGGGACATCAAGGAGTCCGGCGGATGGGGCATTCCGTATCTGCGCGACATCCCTTGGATCGGATGGCTGTTCGGAGGTTCAAGCGTCCGCAATGAGACCGTTCAGCGCATGTTCATCCTTACGCCGTATGTCATCGACGTGACGACGAACGATGTCGTGGCGGTGCAGGCCGACCGCCACCGCGACATTGAGCGCGAGGAGGTCCTTGACGAGGCGTTCGACAAGGACGGAATCGAGCGCAGGGAGCGTGAGGCGCAGATGGACTTCCGACGCGAGATGCGCCAGGAACGGGCGGAGGAACGCCACGGCAGGAATGAGGCGATGCGCGGTCTCGAACGCGAAAAGCGTCGTGGCGAAATGGAGAGAGACCGCAGGGACTGGGAGAAGTGGTTCGACGAAGAGAAGCGTCGTCACGAGAATGTGAGGGACAAAGAGGACGATGCCGACTGAGGCGACCATAGAGAGCGGATTCGCGCATGTGACTGGCGGAGCGTGGCTTCTCGGCGTATCCCAGCCGGCGGCGTACCGCGGCGCCTTGCGCGACCGCCGCATGGGCGGATGGATTGTTCCGGACCGCGGCCGTCTGCGCAGCGTGGAGCTTTCCGGAACGGCGTCGTGCTCCGACGCCAAACGCCCGTTCCTTGCCCGCATCGACTGCGCCGACACGCTTTCCGTCGTCTCCGAAAGGATTCTTGTGGCGCCGGCGGCGTCGCGCACCGGATCACAGCTCGTGCGTGTGGTGCCGATGAGCTTCAGGCATGCGCTTGCCGTCACGGAGTTCAGGAATCCGGGCTGGGCCGTCACCGCCACGGCATCGCGCGTGAACAGGTTTGTGCTGGAGGAGGGCGAGGTGCTGAGCGTGCGGCTCGAGTCGGTAGTGGCGTGGACGACCAGGCGTCCGACTGGGCACTGCCCCAGACTTGCGATGCGCGACATCCTGATTCCGCGCCGCCGCGCAAAATCGCTTTGGCTGAATTTCTACGGGCCCGGAGTCGTCTGGGCGGAGGGGGCTCATGGCATTTGACGCCGCACAGCTCCTGAGGCACGCGATTGCGCCGGACCGGTTCGACCAGCTCCGTTCCGCGGAGGCGCCTGCCGCCGCACAGACTCCCGTCGAGATCGGCCGCGCGATGGGCATGGCGGTCGTCGTCGAGCAGAATCCGGCCGCCGAACTCCAGGACGCGATGGAAGAGCTTTCCATGCACTTCGAGGAGAAGGCCGCGAAGAAGCTTGGCGAACGGAAGCTCGGCGAGACGCGTTCGCGAGCGTCGGCGTATCTTGAAGCGGTGGAGGCATGGGAGAAGACGCTTCCGGACATGCCCGGCAGGGAGTTCCTGGACAGGGCTCTCCGCAACCTGCGCCAGGCGATGCAGAACGGTGGCGATCTGCCTGATGCAGGACGCCTTCTTCAGGAGCTTGCGAAGGGGTCGGAGGATCCTTCGCACCAGTTTGCGATGCTCGACATCCTTGAGGCGGCGCTTGGCGAGGGGGACGGGGCGCTGCGCGATCTTGTCGGTGCGGCGCGCGAACAGCTGGTCAAGGAGAAGGGGGCGGAGGTCTCCGCCGGAATCAATCTTGCCCGAGAGGTCAATGCCCGCGCGACCACTCCGGAGGAGATGCAGTCGCTTCGCGATCTCTATCGCGGCGAGGTAATCGGCTTCACGACGCCGCAGGACTGCTACCGTTCGCTCGTCGCGTCCCGCGGAATCGCCGGACTTTCCGCCGCAATTGAATTCCTGCTTGCAGGTTGCGGCGCGGACCTGCAGAGTCCGTCGCCTTCGCAGATGCCGGAGGAGCTTCGCCGGATCATGCTCGATCTCCAGTGCGTGCAGGTGCTGCGCACGGTGTTCGACAGTCTTGCCGCATTGGTGTCGCGCATGTCGGCGCAGTTCGGCGAGACGTGCCGCTTCGGCGGAGAGGCCATGACAGGCAAGGTGCTGGATTTCACGGAACGTCCGTTCGTCTCGGCGCGCGACATCGCGGGATTCGTGGCGGAAAGCGGAATCGTGAAGCTGTTGGCGCAGATGGATTTCTGCCGGGAGATGATGGGTGTGTTCCGTCAGCTTTCGTCGCGGCTGTTTTCGTCCGAGGAGGACCGTGCGCGCCTTGTCGACGCCACGCAGGAGCATCTGGACGGGCTCGTATCCCTCGAGGACGAGGCCGGACAGGAAGAGGGAGGTGCTTCGTGACGATGGTGCCTGCATGGCTCAATGACATTGTGCGTGAATTTGCCGCCGGTCTTGGGCTGAAGGACTTCGCGCTCAACTCTGAAGGCGCTGCGGCGCTTCGCTTTGAGAGCGGAGTGGCGTTCCGCCTTGAATATGCGATGGATTGTCTCACGTTGTCCATGTCTGCGGAATCGCCTGCGGATGTCGCGGCGGCGAAACTCCTGCTTGCGTCTGCGGATCCGCTGCGGCGCGGGAGGTTTGTGCTCAGGACGGGAATCATCGGAAAGCCGCCGCGCGCAGTCTTTGCGGTGCGCCTGGAGTCTGCGGAGGTTACGCTCGGCAATCTGGATTCGGCGATGTCCGAACTTTGGCGCGCGATGGAGAACTTCAGAAGGAGGCTCGGCGCATGAAGACGGCGCATACGGCAGAGACGATCCGTTTCGACACCGGCATTTCGGTGGCGGAGTTCGCGTCCGGCGACGGCGGCGCTCCGGGCGGCGAACGGCAGAAGCAGCTTCTGCCGGGCTCCACCACGGTGAGCGAGGCCCTGTCGAACATCTTTCCGGAGGGAGAAAGCGTCGTCGGTGAGATCATGAGCGCGCTGGTCGCGGGGAACAGCGCGTATCTCAGGACGCCTGCCGGGTTCAGCCAGACCGCGCGTTCTGCGCTCAGGACCCTGCGTTCTAAGAAAGGCGCGGCCGCCGCGCGCGCGGTGCGTGAGCTCGAGAGCCTGCTTGCGGACACCGAAGTGTTCGAGCACTACCGCGCGGCGCTGCTGGAAACCTGAGGGAGCTGGACGGAACATGCTCGGGAAACTCATAAGAGTCACAAACGCATTCAGCCGCTTCGGCGACCTGGTGCTTGCGTTCCTTGTGGTTTTCATCATAGGTCTGCTGATCGTGCCGCTGCCGACGCCTGTGATGGACTTCCTCATCTCTGTGAACCTGATGATCTCCACGGTGATGCTGATGCTCTCGCTCTATCTGCCGAGGGCGCTTGCGTTCTCGACCTTCCCGTCGATGCTGCTCTTCACCACGCTGTTCCGCCTTGCGCTGAACGTGTCGACTACGCGACTCATCCTGCTGCATGCCGATGCCGGACAGATCATCTACACGTTCGGCAACTTCGTCGTTGGCGGCAATTTCGTCGTTGGCGCCGTGATCTTCCTCATCATCACGATCGTGCAGTTCGTGGTGATCGCCAAGGGCGCAGAGCGCGTCTCCGAGGTCGGCGCGCGCTTCACGCTCGACGCCATGCCCGGCAAGCAGATGTCCATCGACGCCGACATGCGCGCCGGTGCGATCGACCAGGAGACGGCCAAGTTCCGCCGCAACGAGCTCGCCAAGGAATCGCAGCTCTACGGCGCGATGGACGGCGCGATGAAGTTCGTCAAGGGCGACGCCATCGCAGGGCTCATCATGACCGCCATCAACATTGTGGGCGGCATCTGCATCGGCGCGTTCATGAAAGACTGGGAGATCGGCAAGGCGGTCCAGACGTATTCGATCCTCACGATCGGCGACGGTCTTGTGTCCCAGATTCCGGCGCTTCTCGTGTCCATAACGGCCGGCGTGATTGTGACGCGCGTCGGAGACGAGGCGAACAAGCCGCTCGGACAGGATATCGTGGACCAGTTCTTCGCCCAGCCGAAGGCGATCCTTCTCGGCGGCGTCATGCTTGTGGGGATCGGCTTGATCCCCGGCTTCCCGAAGGTCGTGATATTCCCGTTGGCCCTTGTTGTCGGCGGACTCGGCTATGCGCTGGTGCATTCCGCCCGCAAGGCTGCCGAACGCGCCGCCAAGGCCGCGGATCCGCTTGCCGCCGCCGCTCCGTCGGAAGGCACGAAGCCAAGGCCTAAGAAGAAGTCGGGCGACGATTTCGCGATGGTCACGCCGCTGACGGTGGATATAGACGCAGACATCCGCACGGCTCTCACGTACGACGAGCTGAACGAGCAGATCATGTCCATCCGCCGCGCCCTCTACCATGATCTCGGCGTTCCGTTCCCTGGAATCAACCTGTCCCTCAATCCCGCGATGAAGGACGGCAAGTACCGTCTGCTCGTGAACGAGGTCCCGGTTTCGGAGGGTGTGCTGAAGAAGGGATTCGTCTTTGCGCTTGAATCTGCGGACAATCTGTCCGCCACCGGCGTCTCGTTCGAGAAGGGCAAGGCGTTCCTTGCCGGATACGAGACGAACTGGGTGAGGCAGGAGGACAGGAACGCGCTTGAGGAGGGCGGCATCCGTTCGCTCGACCTGAACGGCGTTCTCACCTACCATCTATCGGGCGTTCTCCGCCGCTATGCGCACGAGTTCCTTTCCCTGCAGGAGACGCGGCTGCTCTTCGACCACATGGAGCGCGAAGCTCCTGAGCTCGTGCGCGAGGTGCAGCGCGTGCTCCCCCTCCAGAAGATCACGGACGTGCTCCAGCGTCTCGTGCAGGAGGGGATCTGCATCCGCGATCTCAAGCGCATCACGCAGACGCTCATCGAATGGGGGCAGAAGGAAAAGGACGCCGTCCTGCTCGTGGAGTATGTCCGAAGCGCGCTGTGCCGCTACATCTCCTACAAGTTCTCCGGCGGGCAGAACATCATCGCCGCCTATCTGCTCGATCCTGCGCTTGAGGAGAAGATACGCAAATCGGTCCGCCAGACTTCCGGCGGAAGCTATCTCGCGATGGATCCGACGACGGTGCGCTCCATCCTCGCCGTCGTCAAGAAGACGATCGGAGACCTTTCGAAGATTCCGCAGAAGCCGGTCATAATCGTCTCTGTCGATATCCGCCGCTACTTCCGCAAGATG
>SUVZ01000561.1 GCA_015061765.1 Lentisphaerota bacterium | reverse complement strand
GCGAGGCGCAAAATGATCCGCCTCGATGGTCTTGTATGCTTCCTTGAGATCTTTCACTGCTTCTTCCTTCGCTTTCTGAGGGCAGGAACCTCCCACCCCATTCAAACTTGTGCCGTGTATTATACCAACAGCCCCTTCAAAAATCCACCCTAAATCGCTCAAAAGCGTTCTCACAACTGAAACATCCTAACATTCCTGAACGAGACCGCACCACGTCCTTTCGGATATGGTTTTGTCTGAAATCCTATCCGCCCTGGCACAGCTCCATCAACAACGAATGTATTTAACGGATTGCCGTCGAAGAAAAACGAAAACCTGTTTCCATTCTTGACCACCGATACCTTGTGCCACACTCCACTCTTCCAGACGGGCGTTGTCTGACGTGGCACACGGACGTCTCCTGCTGCATTTGGCTTCCTGTACGGTTCACCATCATTTTGCGTCGCCCGGATGCCGCCCAACGCCCAGCCGTCACCTATGCAGGTTGTTTTCAGCTGGCACTCAACCATCCTGCGTCTGCCATCAACATCTGCAATGCAGAACTCAAGTCCGCTGTCGGCAAAGCCATCGCTCTCATAGCGGACTTCCGCCTGCATCACAAAATTCTCGCAGTCGTAGCGATCCGGACTCTCCAGAACAAGTGCATGCGACGCATTGGCGGTAAGAACGCCATTGGTCAAAGAGAAAGTTTCACCAACCGCTTTCATGGTGGCATCGCGGCAGATGAAGTCCGAAAGTTTGCGTCCCGCAAGAACATCTGCTGTAGGCGCAATCAAAGTGTTTTCCCCTTGCGCCACATCCGGCGTAACACGCAATGGGGTGTCACTAGCAGATGAACACAGCACAGCAATGGCAGAAACCACTGTCGCACCGATGGCATTTCGAAAACCTGTCGCCATTACAATCACCAAACAATAGAATTACGGCCAGACCTCTTTTGTACTGAACGATCGCCTATTGTACCACATTCTAGGGTAGCCAGTTGGTTTGCGGGTTGTTTTCGAGAAATAATGGATGAATAGAACACATCACTTCTTATTACGCCACTTCGATGCCTTTACCCCTCCTGGAAGATTGACAAGGGGAAGGTTCTGGTTATCGGGATATCCATCCTCTCCTTTCTCATCCTCTGGATAAAGTGTACTGCGAAGGGAGAACAACGCATTTTGCGAAACCGTCACAAGTCGAAGTGACTCACGCGCAAGAATCTTCTGGAGCTGCGGTTCATATCCGCCAGCCGCCACCTGATTGGCGGTTGAGATGTAGCCAAAATAGTCAGTGCCGCAATAGGCTATGAATGTACGACGATAAGGGCTATGCCATTTTATTTCCAATCCTAATTCATTGGTCATCTCTCCTGGTACGCCTACAAATGCAACATCGCCAATTGACACACACTGAACTTCCAATGTAATCGCATCTCTCTCATGAACCTCGCGCCAACGGGCTCGAAGTTTAGCTTCGAACTTTTCTATACGTCCGCCGACAATGGGCTTGGACATCATGAAACGCTGCGAATTTCGCTGAATATCGATTATATCCGCCAATGAGGCTTCTGCAAGGTTCTCACCGACACGACGGGCGGCACGAGTTCCAAGTTCATCCCCTTTCGGCACCAGATCGCCGCAGGCTCCCATCACAAACATCGCCTGAGCTCCTGTTTCGGCCTCGATATACCGTCGGTAGAACCCTGGGAAATCACTAGTGATACGCAATCCACCCTTCCCCGGAGCATGACTGGCAAGCGGATGGGCGGCATAATTGCCAAGCACAAAAAGCGGAGCGTAGGTTTGTGGATCGAAAAGAGCAAGAGTCCCCAATTCCTTGTCCGCAACGCCCGTGGCAATCTTGTGCAGCGTACGCCTGTGCGCAATGAAACTAGCATGATTATCGGCGGTGGTGAAACGTCGGTTACGGTTCTCATCACGGGAAGACGAATAGAATCCAACATACACTTCCCTCCATCCTGGATTCTGCGCAAATCGATGAATGGCCTCAGATACCACTTTATCAAAGAAAGGCGGGTATTTGGCGTCTGGATGGGTTGGATCATCAGGAATCCGATAGCTAGATCCGTTAAGCTTCGCTGCATTGCGATACATTTCAGTATGGGGGCCACCATGGGTATGAGTAGAAGATACTAGTACATTCGCCTCCTTTACTCCTAATGAAGTGGAAGCCCACCTGCGAATCTTGCGGATGGCGGCATTGTCCAATCCAATAAGATCAAAAGACATTATAAGCACCTTGTCGTTGCCATCGTCAATGCACAAGCCGTTAAGCTCAAGATCATCAATCTTTTCAACCGAAACATCATTATTGCCATAGCCAGCAAGAGTCGTACCGACATCACACGAAATATCCGCTCTGAACCATGCTGCCTTGACCGCTTTCGGTTGAGCATCCACACCTATCACACAGAGGGGAAGGATTGCGCCAAATGCAAGGAGTGTTGCCATCAGTTTTCTCATTGGTTCTATCTCTTTCTGCAGGGTCTGTCCCCATGCTGGATTGGATAAGGGCAAAAAAAAAATCTCCCGTAAGGGAGATGCGAGAAAGGAAATGATGCCAGAGACCTGCGCCCTTCGTTGGTGGAGGTAGACGGATTCGAACCGACGGCATTCTGCTTGCAAAGCAGACACTCTACCAACTGAGTTATACCCCCTCTTCAAGGGAAAACGCTTGGT
>SUVZ01000560.1 GCA_015061765.1 Lentisphaerota bacterium | reverse complement strand
TGCGCATCAACGCATGGAGCGAGATAACCGCAATGGCGGTATCGTTCGTCGTGGCGGTGTTCCTGCAGCTCGTGTATCCGCATCTTGGTCTGCCGCCGCTCCAGTCCTGGCACCGTCTCATCATCGTGATGGTCATAACCACCGCGGCGTGGGTCGGCGTCACTCTGATCACTCCGCCGACCGAGGCGGTGAAGCGTGCGGCGTTCCAGAACAAGATCCGCGCCAATGGACATGACATCGCCTGGGGCATGCTGGCGATGACTGTCGCCTGCATCGCGATCTATTCGATGATGTTTGCGGCGGGGTACTGGATATACGGAAAGGTGCCTTTGGCGTCCGTGATGACGGCCATATCCGCCGTTTCCGGATGTGCGCTGTGCCCGATCCTCAGGAAACTCAATTTGAAAGGAGAATAATCAATGCTCGGAGAACTCAATGCGGCCGAAGTGAAGGCCAAGGCAAAGGAATGTGGTGCGGATATCGTCGGAATCGCTCCGATGAGCCGTTGGGAGGGAGTGGACAAACAGCATGATCCACGCTACATCTTCCCCGGCGCGAAGTCGATGATCGTGCTCGGCTTCCGCATTCCGCGGGGAAGCCTGCGCGGAATCGAGGAGGGAACGCAGTTCCTCAACTATGCGTCCATGGGCTACGCCGCGCTGAACACGATCTACGGGCCGATGGTGCTTTGGGAGCTGAACCGCTTCTTCGAGGACCATGGCTATGAGGCCGTGCCGATGGCCAACCTCAACGGCGGCGAAGCGATCAATCCGCTCACCGGAAACTTTCGCAAGGGATGGAGCCGTCCAGTGCGTCCCGGCCTGCCCGCGCCGGACGTCGCGGTGGACTACCGTGTGGCGGCGTTTCTCGCGGGTCTTGGAGAGTTCGGGTATTCGCGCGCGTTCCTCACGCCGGAGTTCGGTCCGCGCCAGCGCTTCGCAATCATGCTTACGGACGCCGAACTCGAGCCGGACCCGATCTACACCGGCAAGATCTGCGACCGTTGCATGGAGTGCGTCAAGCATTGCCACGGCAAGGCTATATCCGGCACCGAAACGGTGAAGACCGTAATCGGAGGCGTTGAGGTCGAATGGGCGAAGCGCGACGAGGTGGCGTGTTCGCAGTCTTTCCGCGAGGGCGGCCTGAACCGCGAACTTTCCCCGTTCGAAGGTGCGTATCCGCGCAAGTACGGCTATGGTCTTGCGCATGAGGGCAGCTGCGGCTGCATCCGTGCGTGCATGGTGCATCTCGAGGAGCGCCGCAAGATGAAGAACGAGTTCCGCAATCCGTTCCGCAAGCCCGGCTGGAAGCAGTGGGAGATCGACCACTCAAAGCCGTATGAGCTCACTCCCGAAGTGGAGAAGGAATACGAGGGGCGTATAGAGGACCAGTACGCCTACACGAACTACAATCTCAAGTCCAACTACGGTTCCGCCGCAGCGGCCGGCATTGACGGAGACGCGAAGAAATGAGTTCATTGTCCGAAAATGTGACCGCCGCCGAAGTGAAGGCGCTAGCAAAGCGTCTTGGCGCGGATCTCGTCGGCATTTCGCCGATGAGCCGCTGGGAAGGCGCTCCCAAGCAGAACGATCCGCGCTACATCTTCCCCGGCGCGAAGTCGATGATAGTCCTTGCGTTCCGCATTCCTCGCGGACTCCTGCGCGGGATCGAGGAGGGTACGCGATTTCTCGACTATCCCGGCATGGGATATGCCTCGCTCAATCAGGTGTACGGGCCGATGGTGCTCTGGAAGCTCAACGCGTTTCTCGAGGAGAGAGGCTACGAGTCTGTGCCGTACCTCAACTCCAACGGAGGCGACTGCATCAATCCGGTGACGGGTATGTTCCGCAATGGGCTGAGCCGTCCGGTGGAGGATGGCAAGCCCTATCCTGACGTACTCGTGCATTTCCGCATCGCCGCCTATCTCGCCGGACTCGGCGAGTTCGGTTGGTCGAAGGTGTTCCTCACTCCGGAGTTCGGTCCGCGCCAGCGTTTCGCGCTGATGTTCACGGACGCCGAGCTTGAACCGGACCCGATCTTCGAGGGCAAGATCTGCGACAGGTGCAAGCTCTGTGTGAAGAGCTGTTCAGGACGCGCCATCTCGATGACGGAGAGCGTGAAGGTGACGCTTGCCGGACACGAGGTCGAGTGGGGCAAGCTGGATGAGCTCGCCTGCGAACAGGGGCTGCATGGCGGATGCAACGGCGAACTCTCGCCGTTCGACAAGGAGTATCCGCATCAGTACGGCTACGGTCGCGCGGTGGAAGGCGCCTGCGGCTGCATCCGCGCGTGCATGGCGCATCTTGAACAGCGCAAGAAGCTGAAGTGCGAGTTCCGCAATCCGTTCCGCAAGCCGGGCTGGACGCAGTGGAAGGTAGACCATTCGACGCCGCCGGAAGTGCCGCCGGAGTACGAGGGACGGATCGAAGATCTCGACGCACCCGTCAAGGAGAACGACGACTACAATCCGCTCAACGATTGATCAACGGTGGATTGCAAGTCAAATGAGTCAATTTTCTGACGGTGTTTTTAATCAGTCTTGGAAGTACGTTGAACATTCTCATTTTCGTTCTCCTTCTTCTCGCGTCGGCCCGGCTTAATGCCGCGGAGGCTTGTTTGAATGCCCCGCGGTCGGCTGGGCGCCCCGACGCGATTGTCGATTATGCGCTTTTCGAATATGCGGTGTCGTATTCATAG
>SUVZ01000046.1 GCA_015061765.1 Lentisphaerota bacterium | reverse complement strand
CACTACAAGACGGCTTGTCGAATCAGCGGGGATTATCCGCTCGAATGATTCGGCAAGAGTCCATGATTCCGAATCGGCGGAATCCAGTGTAACCGTGCAATTTGCAGGCAGGTGAACAATTGCGTTCTCTGTAGGCTTGGCGTTTTCGACATAGCTGCCCGGAAGCGTCCAGTCGGTTACCCCGTTGCGCAGGGTGAATGTGTTCGCGGCGATCAACTGGGATGAGATGAACATCGAAAGAACGAACAAACGTCCCGTTTTTCCCGGTCTTGTCTTGTTTTTCACGGCACTACCTCTTTTCCTTATAGTTATACACCGTGATAAGATACCAAAACCATTTTTTTTTTCAACAAAAATCTCCAACTGGACTATCCCCAAAAATTTCCTAAGTTGTTCTCGCAATCTGTAGGCGTCTTCATCAAAAAATGGGGATAGTCCAGCGTGCCGCCAGCATTTTGAGGGTCTGTCCCTTCAAGAATCAACAGAAATCATTCAATTAATCAAATATCCGCCCACTCTTTTTAACTTATCTCACTCTTCTTGAATGGTATGTCCCCTTATTTTCTTTTAAAATTATCTCACTCTTTCAAAGGGACTTGTCCCCAACTTTTCCGAACCGCGCATTGATGCCGTCGCCTTTGGTGTGGAGGAAGGTGCAAACAGCCATCTGCCGCCTCGCTGGGAGAACGGGCGGCCCGCCCGTTGCCGCATTCACGTAACCGCGCACGACAAGCTCCGTCTCTTTTGCGGCATCTTCGCCCTTCCACCAGAATTTCATCTCGCCATAGCCACCCTGCCTGTTCATCTGCAAGCGCGTCACCGTAGCCTTGCCGGAGGAAACCTTCATCACCGCCGCAACGATCTGGTTCGTCATTGCATATATGCCCGCATCAACTGTTGGATATACATTGCTTCCCATACCTCCGAGAATCCGCCGCGAGCCAGAATCCACAAACACATCTGAAACGCGCAACGCCGCACACCTTCCCCCTTTTCCGAGTTCCGGCGGCACCTTGCAGGTCACCATGCCGCCGGAGCAGGGGATATCGTATCCGTCAAATCTCCCTAGCTCCAACCCGACCGGCAGCGCCGCTAGATTCGAGAGATCGATCTTCTCACGCAGCACATCCCTCTGCCACGAAAGCTCCACCCAAACGCTGCCGCCGTCCCTAATGTCCTGTGCGGGCGCATTCATGCATCCGCTCCATCCCTCATAAAACCCACCCTTCAAAATACTCTCTGCACCAAACGATCAATCACAGCAATCAATACCCCGCACTTCTTCAATGATTCCTACCACCCATTTACCCGAAAGGCGCGCCATCAAAACCCATTGCCGAAACACTCGAGAACCATCAATTCTCACAAATTATAATTTGTGAGAATTGAGCACCAAACATGGGGAATGATGAGGTCTCGAATATGAAATTCATTTAGGAGCAGTTCTCTCGCTTCTGATGAGACAGCGAATGAATGAAAACATGATTTGGACTGATTCTCAAGATTACCAAACAGACGAAATCCTATCCCATCCATTTGCCTTAACCCCAACCGTACAACGCGCAGCTTGCGCGTTGCATTTGCTGCTGTCCCCACAAGAATCCACTTTTGGTTATGCCACTCAAACCTCGCCCCAGCAATATCCCCGACAATCGCACCGATCATTCCGTTATTCATTTTACTCACCTTTCTCGCCGCTCACGGCGAAATCTTACACCTTCATATCACAATTCCGAATACGACACTATTCCATATTTCATTTATTCTGCAGTTTCTTTGCCGTTTCATAGGCGATCTTGGCCTTATCCATTTCACCCCTATTTTCAAAAAGCACCCCGACATTGTATATCGCCGTCGCATTCCCTTTCCTTGCTGCCATCTTTAACAGCGTAAGAACAGATGATTCATCGTACTGACACGGATTGAGAACCCCACCATAATACAGCACCGCCACATTATTGAGAGCATCCGCATCCCCTGCATCCGCCCCCATAATGGCATTGCCTATTGCCCGTGAGGGCAGCTCATGCAAGAAATGGAATGGGAAAGACTGCCCAGTCGCAACATCCTCCTTGCAAAAGAAATACTCTCTCGTCCATTTATGAGCATAATGCCATGCCCTGATTCCGAAACAAATGTCATCAGTGATCCTCCACATAGCCAAAGTGGAATCTTTACCTTCCGGCAACGTCCCGTATTGCATGAAGCCCTTCTCGACAATCTGCGTCTTTGCCCATTTATTGGTTGCGGTTTTACTGGACATCATTTTCTCTACCACACTGTAATCGCAACGACGGTATTCCTTGTCCAATAAGGCATACGCCTCCTTTTCCAATGATGCGTTCACCTGCTTATAGGTATTGTTGACCGACAGCCACACTCCCTTCTTGGTACAGCATCGATAAACGCCATCTCCAAGTTCCTTCAGCCATCTTTGCCACTTCTTTTCCGTTTCCCTCAGATCCACTTTCCACACATCGTTCGTGCTCGGGCTCCACTTGCAGAACTTCATCTTTTTGAGCACATCCGGCTGTTTCAAGCCCTTTGCCCTCAAAGCGAAGCGGGAATCCTCCCGTACCAGCTCAGTTGCACGATCAAACCATTCCACCACCCCTTGACGGCATCCTGCATATGCACAGTACCCTAAGTCCATCTGATCAAGCAAAGGCAGTCTGAAACCGCAGTCCTCTGAAAAATCCGCCCGCAGACAAAGCTCTGGCCTATAGCGGAATGGAACAGGAGCTATAGGCGAAGGCTTACCGAATCGATCACTGTCATTTTCGTATTCGTACCTCCAGGCGAGTGTAGTTTCACGAGGATTCGCTTTGGAAAGATTATTCTGTATGGCACAATAACTCAACCACACTTCATCATCATCTTTTGATTTTATCGCACCATGTTTTTGCATCCATGTGGAGTACATATCCCGACGCACCTCCTTTGGACGCCCCAACCTGTCCCTCGAAACAACAACCAGCCCCTCACGGGTAAACTCGTTTGTTATCTCCCCACGATATCTTGTCCACCCAGTCAATCCTCCAGTCTCATTCCAATGGAACACATCCTTCCACTTGCCTCTTGGACAAAGTTCTGGACAATATCCTTCTAACTGCCGTTTCGCATAATCAATCGAGAGAAGTTTTCCATCCGAACAGTATTCTCGCGTTTCGTTAGGGCTGAAATACACGCTGATTATCGAAGGAAGTGACACCATGCCATTACACACAATAAAACAGCCGATATCCACTCTCGAAGATTTCACCTTTCTCCCATCGGACAAAGACACCTCAAATACATCGTGCCAATCTACATCAATGGCCATACGAGATCTTTTTTCATCCAACGGAGAGAATCGAACCTTTTTCTCATCGCCTTGCAGTACTTTCCATACAAATTCACCCTTCCCGTTATTCCAATCGGCGCTCACATTCACCTCATATCGCTGTGACCTCTCGGCTCCCCTATGCACAAAAGAACTATTCCAAGAAGATTGATGCATATCCACGCGATTATACGGCGGATCCCAAATATCTGTACAAGGGACCACTCGCGATGGGTCAGATGTCGAAGATTCTATTCTTGGCGGCACCGGAAGAATCGCATCTGTCTGTTTACAAGCCAAGCAAAGCGCCTTTTCAACATCGATATCTGCGAACGACAGAACCGGTCTCCAAGCGACGCTGCTCATGTAATCATCCAAGTCCTTCACACATTTTTGTGACTGCCTGATTGCGTTCAATGCACACAACGCTGCCATGTCTTTCATATTAGAAGGCACCGACCTTATGATATCGCGGCAAAGACGTACGAACTTATCAGATTCATTAGCGCCTCCAATGTGCGCAATGCAGAGAGGGTAGTGTGCGGCGAACCTGTCTATGCCGTCAAAACCGTAGTCATACGCCACCGTATAGATTCCGATAGCGTTGAAAGTGACATTATGTCGTGCTTCAAGCACACCGTCATAGAACCCAAGCGCGGCAGGAATACTCATTGATCTATTCATGCGGTCATCGTCAAGCGCCCGGTTGCTTGCAACTATCGTAGGGACATACCCCATTTTCAAATTGGGACAGTAAAAGTGCATATTCATCGCAACAGAACCACATACCGCACCTACCGCCTCCTCAGTGAGTTTCGGAACAATCAAACCGTCACACGGAATCTCATTATGGTTCTTATGCTTATTGACATATACAATCGGACACTCATTAGTGGTAGCAATATCGCACAGAAACGAACTGCGGTTAAACACATAATAGACATTATCCGCCGTCAGTTCAACCTTATCGGCATCTGCCCTCAACGGAGCCTTTGGAATATTCCACGCCTTCCCAATCACCCCCATCGTCTCACATAGCCTAGCAAACCGAACATCATTCGTAACCGGCTTGAAGTCCTCATCTTTGATGGCATGATCGACATCGTTATATCCTGCCGCCACCGCCTGCTCCAGCGCTTCGAAAACGTCATCGTTTGGTTTTCGAAGTACAGCAAGCAAACAGGCAAGATTGTAATACCAAATCGCCGGTTCAATCTTCATTTTGATAGCCTCACGACACGCCCCCTCGAAATCCTTGTATCGATTGGCCTTATCTTCATTGCACCAGTCCTGCAATCTGTCTATTTCAGAAAAGCGCTCTTCATATTCCGGCATCTTCCACTGCGAAACCACATCCCCTGCATTCGGCCATTTTGCACGTATCGCCGCCAGCCTCTGCGTAGGATCAGCAATTCCATACAGATCCGTTTCCGCCGATTTCTGCACTCCCGGCACATCTGCCCAAACGCCGCCTACCAGCATACCGAAAACAACCAACAAAATCTTTTCCATCATCCTCATTTCCTTTCTTTCTAGTTTATCCTCTCTGCTCACAGCAAATCTTATATTGCAAATCACATCGCTCGCGCCTACCACCGCATTTATATAAATGCGGTGGTAACGACCCATTCCCCATCCCGAGTTTTGCGACGGCGACACCGTCCGCCGCCATAACTCGCCAACGCGGCAACTTTTCCCAAAAGGCCGAACTTTATGACCAATATAAAAATCAAACTTTCCCCCATTTTCCTTTACCTTTCACCAATGTGTACTATTCACACAAACATCCTCTCGAACTTATGTAGCGTATCAAGCAAATCGGGCGAAAGAAATGTTTCAGTTTTCTCGCGAATATCGCCAGGTACGCCATAATACGCACCGGCAACAGCGCCGGTGATAGCGGCGATGGTATCAGAGTCGCCGCCGATTGAAATCGCATTTCTTATCGCATCCTCGAACGAAGTCGACTCAAAAAACGCCTGTAATGCCTGCGGGACCGAACCTTGACACGAAACATCAAACTTATAGCTTGGGCGAATCTTATCAAGCGTAAAATCAATCGGATAATAATCGCGAACAATAACATCACGAATCTCATCTTTAGTCACCCCAGTACGAGCCAAAAAAGTTGCAACAGCCGTCGCCTCCGCACCCTTTATACCCTCTGGATGATTATGCGTAACTTCCGTTACAGCGAGCGATATCGCTTTTACCTCATCAAGCGTCCGCCCAGCCCAACCACATGCGCTAACACGCATCGCCGAACCATTTCCCCAGCTGTTGTACGGCTGAGGATTTTCATCCTTAAGCCATAGCCTAAACGCTCCGCCATAACCGGCACATGGATAGCGCCTTCCGAAATCCTGCATACTCATAACAGCTTCAGCTGACAGCACATCGTACACCCCGCCACCATTCTCACGCCACTTTATTATCGCGTCAGCAACCGCCAAAGTCATCACGGTATCATCGGTAAAATAACACGGATGACGAGATTCACCCTTCGCCCTCAATAAAGTAAATCGCTTGGTCTTTCGATTATGCCACTCAAACCGCGACCCGGCAATATCACCGACAATCGCACCGATCATTCCGTTTTTCATTTCGCTCTTCATTTTCAAAACCTTTCTATTCCCCTACTCGCCACCCACAGCAAAATCTTACACCAATATCACAATTCCGAATACGGCAAAGGAATACATTCACACATTACCTTTATAACCTCTGGAACACTGAACTATAAAAAGCATCCATATTTACACACATCCCATCGAGGCACCAAGCTCGCGATCAGCAAGGGTATCTTCTTGCCTTACAAATCTTAACACGTACTTGCTGAGCGTATCTCCTGCCGGACGCGACGCGGGATCAACCTTCGGAACCATCGTCTTCGGGAACGAAATGCCGCTTAGAAGTCCAGTCGAGAGCACGGCTATCAACTTGCCCTTGAGGGCATCCGACAGATCTTCGCCGCTCTCGCGAATGCGTAACGAGTAGAGGATTGCCAATGGCAGATACTTTACGTCGTTATACGTCCATTCTCCGCCATGTACCACCTTGTCCGCATCCTCATCGCAGAGGATGCTTATCGCCTTCTCAAGAAGAGGTTTGATTGCAGCTGTCAACCTACATTCGGGATGCCAGCAGAGCATACGGAAAAACGACCACCAGAGTTTGCCACGCTCGACCTGCAAGTGTGTCTTTGCGCAGATGTAGTTCATCAGGATGACGATATCCTGCGGATCTTCTCCTAGGACATACCCAGCCGCGTTGTAGAAGCTGAAGTTGTGCTGCGGCTCATCGCCGTTCGTCAGCCGATCCCGGATGAGTTTCTTGTAGTCGTCAAGTGCACCGCAATGACAGTAGTTCTGCTGCAGCATACCGTCCCTTAGCAGAGCTCCGGCGCCAGCGATAAGTGCAGGCGTTACATACGGTGTGTCCCGAGCGCATTTCTCTGCGAAGGCCCGTGTCGCCATGTCAACCCGCGCATTGAACACGTATCGGGTTCCGAAGAGTCCGCGAGTAGGTTCCCGTGGATTCGCCCTGTATCCCACACGATCGGCAATGCCATGTCTAGAATCAGGATTGAAGCACGAACGATATGCCGCCCAAAGATCATTGAATGTCGTCCCCTGTGGATTCAACACGTACTCTTCCACCATCCGGAGATTGTCTTCGGAATCGTAGATGCGCCCCAAGACAGGCTGCGGCTCAACGTACCCCTGATGTTCGGGCACGAACTCGACTGTCACGGACTTGTTTGCGTTGAGCGAATTGCTCCACCGGAGAACAATCTCGCGTACCGTGGTCTTGCCGGAAATGAAAATGGCCTTGAACCGCGCGTCGCACATCTCCAGCACAAATCGAGCCGAACCTTTTTCAGGAGAAATCACTGCCGACAGGCTGAGTTCCAATTCCGAGCGTAGGAACTCCGCAAACTGTGTCTTGATTCTACGCGCATATTCCTTGGAATTTGGTTCACACACGTAGAAAGATACGTTGTCGGCATACTTCTCGACCTTGAGTCTGCGCTGGCCCGAGCCAGGTTCGGGATACCGGTATTCGCGTCCCGGCTCGACTTCCTGCTCGCCGTCAAACATCAACACCCAGTTGGCCTTGAACCCGTCCCAGAAACTGTACTCCGGCAGGCGGTCGTAATATGTCGGAAGCCCTTTGGCGAGGCGTTCCGCAAAGAGCACCGCGCCTTTTGCGACAGCATTGGACGGCAGCGCCTCAACCATGTCGCATTTTGTACGGAATCTCGTCAATATCTGTGCGCCGTATTTTCGAGCCACCCACCCGTTCACAAGCAGAATATCGTTCGTTCCCAACGTTCCCCACATCCCGACAAGAATGGGGTTGAGCGTCTGGAGAATATCCTTCGGCAGCCCGTTGGCGAACGCGACATTCCTGGGTTGCCATGCCCCACGCTTGCGCACCCACGCCTCAAAGCTGTCGTCGCCGGATTCGATGGCACTCTGAAGGTCGGCGTAGAACTGACCGCCTACGAGCTGTTCCCATTCCTGAACCCCGTCAAGCGCAGCCCGGTAGCATTCCCTCTCGAAAGCCCCGTCCTTGGACACGGTGTCGGGCGAAGGCTGCCGTCGGCAGGGGACGATCCATCCCCTGTGTTTCCGGTGCCGGACACACGCAAGCTCCGTCAATTCCGGTCGTCCTGCATCAAGGTCAAGGACGAAGATTCGCCGATTCAGCAACGTCGCGAGATCAACGCCATTCTCGTTCTTCTGCTTGTCCATCCAGCCCAGCAATGCGGCGACGGGCCGCCAGATGAGCGAGACGTTTGCGTACTTGGTGGCCGAAAGCCCGGCAAGGACGTCATCGCGCTCCTCAGGCGATGCATGATCGGGGACGGCCACCGCAATCGTGCCGTTTACGTCCACCTCCGGATGTCCGTCCGCGCTCTGGAAGAAAGACCTGAGCCAATCCGCTGCATGGCCCTCGGGAAGTTCGTAGCGGACGGTCTTTTCCGCGCCTCCCTCGAACTTTTCCTCGAACTCGCCCTGGCGGAACGCCATCGCGTCAGACCACGAAACGACAGAATCATAGTCGGGATGCCTCGGACAGCCGCGAATGCCGTAGATCGGGCCACCGGGCGCGTCCATACCGTCCGTTCCGTCGCGGACGATCCACCTCAAGGCGGAGGAAGCCATGTCAAAGCCTGTGTAGGTGCTCATGACAGGACTCCTTTCAAGTAGTCTTCAAGCCGGTCGCACACGGCATCGGACGAGAAGAGATTAAGCCCCTGTGCGCACGCCTCGCCATTCCATGCAACAACGTTTTCGTCGGATGGGAACAGCGCCAGTCCGCCCATCCCTGCCGCATCGATCTCCGCCGATGCCTCCTTCGCCAGCCTGTTCGTGTCCATCTCGCTTTGCGTCTTGGCGTCCCCGCAAAACGCCCACACGGGTCGGACGGCGAACTTTCCATCTGCCGCGACAACGATGAAGAAGTCTGCGTTCTTTGCGAGAAGCCCGCGTTCGGCGGTTAGCTTGGCGGCATCGTTCGGTGAAAGGATGTAGAGCGTCTTGTAACACCCCCGCACCCCGAACACAAGCGAATCCTCAAATGGCGTAGGCACGAGCCAGCGACCATTCCTGTTTGCGGATCGAATCATGAACGGACGGCGGGACGTCTGGAGTTTCGCACGGGGCTTGAGCCGCTCCTCCCACACCATCAAGAAGAGCATCTTCGCCATGTCCGACCATGCAGCCCGCCGCCAGCGCCACACATCCTCCTCGACATCCTCGAGACGCAGCAGTTTGAGATAGTACTTCCACACCTTGACGTAGCGGATGTTCTGCTGCAGCACGTAGTTAGGGCGCGTGCGCGGCTCCTTGATGCGAGCGACCTCAGCGAACACCCCGCTCCTAATCCATGCCGCGCAATGCCGCGAATACGCCGCGACGAGCTTCACGCGCTCACTGGGGCAATCTTTCTCGACAACGGGATCGTGGAGCTTACAGGCCTCCTTGCGCGGGCAGCGCGCACACATCTCGTCAACATACTGCCGTGCCGAACGCGCCGAGCGGAGAATGAAGTCCATCACCACACGGTTCTCGACTGTGTCCGCCGTCTCGCGCCGCGTCAGGGCTGTAAGCCGCTGTTTCGGCCCCGCCTTCATGGCAACTGTCCTCCCCGGACGGCGCGCCAGAGCGACGAGTGAAAAAGTGTCCATCTCCTGTATCTTGTCGAGCGGGACATCGGTGTGTTCCCTCATGAGGACCATACGGGGACCAGCGACGATTGAAGAGATCGCCCCAGGCGCATTGCGCGCGATCTCGACGATGAGAGACTCCGGCGCAAAATCCTTCTGGCTGCCGAGATACTCTCTGAACGCGGCGCACGCTTCGGAGAGGTTCCGCTCGGCAAGCGGCGAACCGGAATCTTCCCGATAGCGATAGAGGTAGCAGCTGAGCCAGATGAACGCATCAGTCAGGGCGAAATGGCAACGACGCACGGACGAGTCCGTCGTCTCCTTCTGAAACTGGTGAGAATATTCCGACGAGTATAGGAACTGCCCAACGTCCTTGATATGCACACGGTTCTGCCCCATGCCCTCGCGAATCGTTGGACCGGGAATCTCCTCGAAGATTCCATTTCCGTGATCGACGAACGCACCGACCTCCGGAGATACGACATCCCCGGAAGGCGACGGAAGTCGCCAATACTCCGACTTGACTGCGGCGCGCCACGGATAATGGAAAACCGTTGTCATCTACCGTTCCAGTCGAATCCTGTCCAGTGGAAGAAGCCGCTCTTGTTCTGTTCACGATCAGAAGCGCTGTCGAACGCCCGCAGGAGAAGCGGATCGCCCACCTCGTTGAGATTCCGGCGCACCTGCGCGAACGTGTCCTGATGGAGCGCAAGGTCAACGCCGTAGAGCTTCGGCATGATGCGCATGCCGATCTGGTCGGCAAGAGCCCGCTTGATAACGTCGTCCCTGTCCGCGCCGGGCTTGACCGGGTAGTTGGCAATGTAGGAAAGCATCGCCTGATAGGTGCGGTGGGCAAACGGACGGTTGAAGTCCGCAAGCGTGCGGTTGAGCGCGGCGAGGGTATCGCTTGCAAACTTCAACTCGCCCTCGTTCGCATTCTTCCGCCACGAATCCCAAGTCGCCTTTCTGATGGGCGTAAATGGCATTGTGTGTCCCGCCCCGCCAGCCTTGGCCTGCAGCCGGTCTGGACGCCCGAAGTAAAGGACATTCGCACGGTCAATGACCTTGTCGGAGAGCGACTGCGTTGTCTCGTCTTCGTTCATCGTGCCCACGAAGAGCGTATTCTGGTTGGCGAAGAGGCGTATAGGCGACTCATCAACCATCTTGCCGTCCTCACCCTTGGCGCTGAAGCCCTGGAATATCTCAAGCGCCACGACTCCAAGGTTTTTCTGCGTGAGCGGTGCCACAAGACGGCGCATTTCAAGTTTGCTCAGGAATTCGCTGAAGTAGTACTCTATGCGCGCGAGGTTCATCTCATCAAGCATCGGCATGAGCATATAGTCCTGCATGTCCGCGTCCGGCATGAAATCCTTGGAGTGCAGCCCCTGGAACTGGAATAGCGCGCGGGCGAGCGTCGTCGGCTCGTAGCGGTTCGTTACATAGTTAAAGAACCCGAGAAGGTCCTTCGGGCTGTCCCAGCGCGGCTCCACCGCCAATGGCTGGAAGTGGATGCCCATCGCCTCGGAGTAGAGCTTCGGGATCGCGCTCTTGCCCGTACCACTGACGCCCGCCATCACGGTGAGGCTCGACATGTCGGAAGTCTTGAGCGAAGTGTGGAACGCATAAAGGAGGCGCTCAGGGACGACGAACTTCGATTTCTCCATGTGATCAGCTACTGTTGCAAGGGCATCAAGTTCGCTTTCGTTTGCCGAATCCTTTTTCTCCACAATACTGAACACCCCCTCTTTCAGGCTTGCAAATGCGCTCTGGCGCAATGTCTGCACCCCGGAAAGGTTCATTTTGTTGAGACGGTCAAGCCCCTTGTCAATGCGGTACATCGTGTCTGCAACCGCCTTTGTGCCATCTTTAATCTTCTCGTCAAGGCGCTTGAGCTCATCCTTCGCATCGGCGATTTGGCGATCCAGATCATCCCGATTCTTCAACTTGTCCTTATTCTCATCTAGCCACGCCTTCGCCTGATCTTGCTGCTGTGTTAGCTGCTTAACTGAACGCTCAAGGTCTTCTTTTGTCTTTCGACTCTTTGCAATCTCACCCTCAAGTGCATTGTTCTTCTCTGATAAATCTTTCCCCTCTTTTTTCAGCGCATCAACCTTCTTCCCTTCGTCGTCCACTTTCTTTCGCATATCGTCGCGGGCCCGTTCGGCCTCTTTCCTCTCGTTATCGAGGATTGCCTTGTCTCTTTCCATTTCCATGATCTCGCTCGATATCTTCTTCAATTCATCGATTTTTTTCTCTGCGCCTTGCAACTGCTCATAAAGTTTCTTTAATGTCAATTCCTTGTCAGCGATGGCCTTTTCGAGCTTCTCGACTTCGGCGACGAGATGCGGTTGCATTTCAAGGAACTTAGTAGCTCGTGCATATTCCTCGCGCTCTGTACCTCGCGATTGAATTTCCGCCACCAGCGCATCACGCTGTGACGAAAGATTGGCCATCTTACGCATCAAGTCATCATAATCTTCTTTTGTTTTGACGATTTTGCATGATCGTCTAATGGAGATAAGCCCCATCACAAAGCACGAAACAAATACAACACTCAGGCCGATAAGAACCAGTAAAAGTTCCTTACCAACAACCAGAGATTCAATGTCTATTGCTGAAAAGATCATTCCAAACCTCCTTGCTTAACTTCTGCATTCTGCTTCTTTTCAAGTTCTTCGAGCTTGGCTCCGAATGCGCCAAGCCTCCGAGACACATCCTCGCGCACGCCGTCGATCTGCGCTGCGACCTGCTGTGCCGAGATCTTGGCCCGCGTCTGGCCGAGTTTCGCCTGTTCTTCGGCCAGAGCTTCCTTGGCTTCGTCAAGCCGCTTCTCGACCCCCGCGAGTTCGTCCCGCCGCGCTTCGAGTTTTGCGACCTCCGCCGCAAGGGTCTTCATCTTGGTCTCTTCCGCCTCGGCTTTTGCGTTTGCGTCCGCTGCGGCCTTTCTGGCGACCGACGTGCGCCGCTCCTGCGCTACGACCTCCTTGTCGGTCTCCGCGCGCAAAGCGGTCACACGGAATTTCTGCGCAGACTCTGCGGCTTTGGCGGCACGTTCGGCATCCTCCTTACGCCGTTCGGCATCGTCTGCGGCGATCTTTGCCTCGTCTGCGCGTTTTTTCTCGCTATACGCCCGCTCCGACTCCTGATCGGCGAGCCGCTTCTGCTCGGTGTATCGCGCTTCCTCTGCAACTCGCAGGGCCTTGACTTTGTCTTGCGTCTCCATGTCGGCCTTGGTATCTGCGAGGATTGCATCCCGCTCGCCACGCATCCGGTTCATCGTCTTGCCTAGAAAATTCGTTTGGCTTGCGAGTTCCGCGATCCGTCTCTCAAGCGACGAGACCAACTCTTCATGGGCCTTGACGCTCCTACGGAGACCATCGCACTTCTCCGTCAGTTTCGTACACTCTCCTTCGAGAGCTTTCTTCTCGCCGTACTTACCTTTCAGCTCGCCTTCCTTTGTCTTGAACTCCTCCCACTCCTTATCGAGTGCCGCACGGAGATCACGATGTCCCTGAAGGTCGCCAACCTCCTTCCGAAGTGTGTCACGCTGTCCCATGTAGGTCTGCACCTCGTTGGTGATAACAGACAGCTGCGCCTGCTTATTAATCACTAAAAAGACGCAGACGAACAGTAGTGCCAGCATTATGGCGGCCATTGTCATCCATTTCATTAGATGGATTCTCCTTCCTTTAGTTTATTCCAAGTTTTCTTCACTCTTTCGATACAGTTGGATGGATTTGCAATGATGTCTGCCACTTCGATCCGCAGGACAGACCATCCGTTTGCTTTAAGGCGATAGTCGCGTACTATGTCCTTTGCACGCTGAGAGGCCAGAATCTTATGTTGCCGACCATCAACCTCCACATCAAGTTTACTTTCTCCATCAACCAGTGCAATATCAAGATAATATCCACATTCATGCCGTTGCTGCTCAATCGGCAAACCTTCATTGCGCAGTCTCTCTGCAAGCATTGGCTCCCACAAGGGACCGATCATCATTGCCTTTTGCAACGGATCTTTCTCGTGGCTATTCCCTGCGCCCATACACCAAGACCCATCCCCTACATATTTGAAAGTTCTATCATTCCATAATGCTTCGAGAATCGACGATAGATGTAATCGCACATTTCTATCACTATCAATATACAGCGCATGTGTAGTTCGTGGTAACAGACGCATTTTCAAAAGCCCTGCCACAGTAAACCTAGCTACATTTATATCCAATTCCTCAGCTATACGCGCATGAGATTTCACTGATGAACTAAAAACAGACAAAACCCCATTTTTATCATGGGCATGATTTCCATAGGTGCCGCTGGAGAGGCACCCTTGCCCATGATTAAGACTACGCGATTGACTAGTATTATATATTGCCATATTCTTTTATGCTCACTATTATATCAAATTCTCATATAAAACTTTCAAAAATACATCTTTAACATCCATATCATATTCCTGTTATCGTCTCAGCGTGCGAGCACTAGATAAGCAAGCATCGACGCGAGAATCTTAGACAAAAGCACAATGCGACGCATTTTGTTAAATCCGACATAGATTAGCACACAGTTAAATGGATTAAACCATTTAACATATCCCGCTTTCAACCGCTCAATGAACCAATCTAAATAAAATGCCGGCACATCGGTCGAGCGGCTCGCTGATACGATAATCGGCCTCTGGGCGGCAACCTTCGTACCGTCTTTGAGCGTAATCTCATCTTTCATCCACGCAGACATCTTCACCTTAACCTCAAACCTTCACCTAACATCATCCGTCATCACCGCCGGAGATGTGCCTATACCAAGGACAAGAACTATCTTTTTATCATTCATATTACATCCCCTGCGTCATTTCACGAAATAACCACCGTTCTTTGGTGCACCGTGAAATTCAATTTTTCCGTTATCTTTCAAACCCTTAAGAAATCTGGAAATCGTAGGAATGCTCTTACCGGTAAGTGCCGCGAGGTCTTTAGAGCGTAACCCGGGGTTCTTTTCCACCAGCGACAACACTTCTGCGGCAAAATTTACTCTATCATTTACTCTATCATCTTTTGCTCTGTCATTTACTCTATCACCTTTTGCATTGGCAAATCCGCAAATCTCTTTCAAAAATTCATCGCGCCACGACTGTTTGAATTCAACATTCTGCGTTTCTTTCCGTTTCATGAATACTTCCTTTTCAGTTAAATACACTTCGAAACGACAATCGGCATCTGGGCGAGCACCTTCGCGCCGCCTGCAACTTCAATCTCTTTTTTGTTCCACAACTTCATTAAACACATCACCTTTTGTTCAGTCCACAACCTCCCAATGGCCGCCTTTGTCAGGTCCGATGCGGCGAAGACGTCCGGCGGCCTTCAGGTTTGAAAGATGCCGCTGTATCGCCGATCTGTTGATTCCCACAATCGCAACC
>SUVZ01000559.1 GCA_015061765.1 Lentisphaerota bacterium | reverse complement strand
CTGGTTCAACATGAACCACGGGTTCTGGGAATATTATGCGGTTTACGGACTTATCGCCAAGAGCGGCGATTCGTTCAACTCATACGACAAGAACAGCCCGAAGTCGAAGAGCCGCGCCGACTGGAACGCCGCGTACCACAATGTGCGTACCGGACAGATCACGTCCAGCCGCCGCATGGAGGCGTGGTATCAGGGGCTTGTCGACATGAAACTCGTCAAGTGGTGCCAGAAGCGCATCGCCGAGCGCAAGGCGAAGGGCGAGGATATGTCGCGCAAGGAGAAGAGACTTGCCGAGCTGATCAAGGAAGGGGATGTGAGGTTGGCAGACTACGACAAAATCCGCAAGGCTCTGTTCAAGCTCTCAGAAGGACTTTGACAACAACTCTCCGCAAAAGTTTAAGGAGAGATAACCCTGTTTCAGACAATTCTATGATTGACGAAGGAATGCTAGCGGCGGCATTTGCCGTGTGTGTATTGACAACGGCGTATTCCGCCGACATGTCGGTGGTCAATGTCGCCGGCGTGCCTCGTTTTGCGGTGGACGGCAAGCCGGTTGCGGCAACCGCCGTCATGCCGTCCCCTGCGGGGAAGCCGGGTGCGGCGCTTCCGGTGCTGAAGGATTTCGGCGAAGCCGGTGTCCGTTTCGCCAGCGATGTTTGGACGATGCATGACAGACGCTACAATCCTCGGCAGTGGTGGATTGATGAAGGGGTATATGACTTTGAACTGTTCGATGCCATCGTCCGTGGGTTGATAGACGCTTCGCCGCAAGAATTGATCTTTCCCCGCATAAAGATCGACCCTCCCGACAAGTGGAGCGACCGCCACCCCGAAGAGATAATGAAAGTGGACATGATCCCCGGTCGCAGCGTCCGCACTCCGCGTCCTGAGTCTATGGCGTGGCGCAGGCTCTATAGGGGAATGATCCGGGATATGGTCGCGCACGTGGAGAAATCGGATTACGTCGACAGGATCGTCGGCTACCAGCTCGGCGCCTTCCACTGCGGAGAATGGCTCAGTACAGGCTGGAAGCAGACGAATCTCTTTGCGCGCGCGGAATGCGGCCATTTCGATGCGCTCGCGCCGCAGTCTGCGTTTGCCGCAAGGCAGCGTGACGTGGAGGCGAGAGCCGACGCCGTTGTCGAAATGCTCATCGATGCGGTGTCGTGCGTGAAGGAATGCACCGGCGGCAGGAAGCTCGCAGGCGCGTTTTTCGGCTACAACGCCCCCGATCACGGCAAGGTGTCGCGTCTGCTGCGTTCCGGGAAGCTCGATTTCATCGCCTCGCCGCCGTACTACCGCGAGTTCCGCGAGGTCGGCGAATCCGGCAGGTCGCAGACCTTCCACCAGGCTTCGTATCGCCTGCACAACGTCGTGTATTTCGAAGAGAGCGACTACCGCACCTATCTCTCCGACGAACGGTTCGCGCCGGCGCCGCAGACACGGCGGCGGCCGCTGGACGAGTCGCTCGCCCTGGTGCGCCGTTCCATCGGCAAGAGCCTGTGCGGAGGCTGGGAGAACTGGTGGTTCATGCTGGGCGGCAACGGCACGTTCTCGGCGCCCGAACTCATGGAATCGATCCGCATAGGTGCCTCCGAAGAGGCGGCGACGCTCGAAAGCGCCCGCTGGACGCCTGCGGAGGTGGCGGTGTTCACGTCCGCGGGCGACTACGTCACCGCCGGCAGCGGCGCGACCCATTCCATCCACATGGCCGCGCCCGTAAAGCTCGATGTGAACCGGAAACTGCTTCCGTTCTGCGGCGTGCCGTACGATTCGTACGAACTCGCCGACATCGCCGATGCGCGGCTCCCCGAATACAAAGTGTATGTTTTTCCCAATCTCTTCACCCTGTCCGCGGAGATGCGCGAGAAGATAAAGGCCGTGGTCCGCCGCCCGGGAAAGACTGCGATATGGTTCTGCGCGCCCGGGTACTACGATGGAACAGACGAGGGCAGCGCGTCGAGAGTGGCGGAGCTTACGGGCGTCGATGTCGAATTCCGCGAACTGGGCGAAGACGCGCCCTGCCGCCGGATGCTCTTTCCGTCCGGAAGAGCGGTGTGCGAACGCGACGGTTGGCGCAGCGTGCTCATGCCGATGCCGCCCAAGACTCCGTCTGAAATGCGTGCCGCTCTTCGCGACGCCGGGGCGCACGTCTATCTCGAATCCGACGACGTGCTTGCGGCCGGACGTGGCTATGTGATGGTGCATGCCGCTGTCGATGGCGAAAAAACAGTGATCCTGCCCCAACCGGGAGACTCTTGTGAAATCTTTGGAATGATGCCGCCGCAGAAAGACGCAGCCGTGATAAAGGTGTCATTGAAGCGCGGAGAAACGCGGGTTTGGCGGATATCGGGACACCATGCGGCAAAAGATTAGATGTCTGGCTTCCTGCGGGATATTCATAGTAAGAAGATGCTTGCTGTCGATTTCGTGACGCCTGCCTATCTGTCCCAGAGCGGAGAGCAGTGCCCGACCAGACCATGACTGCGGTTTTCAAAAGATAAATTCCGAAAAGCTGCGTAATATAGGAAAGTTCATTTTCCTTCTTGCGTTAAGGACGCGTATTTGGCATAATCGGTGCGCTGAATCTTTCCGGCGCGTAAGATGATTTCTGCTGTGGGTTCCTTCAAGCTGCGTGGCTTGGCTCGCAAGGGGTGCTGAAGAAGGGTTTTGCAATTGCCTCAGGAGAAGTTGACATGAAACTC
>SUVZ01000558.1 GCA_015061765.1 Lentisphaerota bacterium | reverse complement strand
CGCCTTTGGTGGCCTCATCGCACGTTGAGGAATCTTTGGGGCCTCGCTCACGTTGTCGATCCCGTGCGCCTGCGGATGGAGGTCTTGAACCCCGAGCGCAAGAGCGGGCTTTATCCCAAAGGCGATCCGCTTGCCCCAATTTGCTGGCCGCGCGATGCGATTTTCGCGATATCGATGTATTCCTCTCCTCTCGGTTGGTTTGAAATACAGAATCTTTCGCAGGAGACAGTCGCAGCGTGGAAGCCGCTTATCGCCCAATGGAAACGCGAGCGCGATGCAATCCATGACGGCTACATATATCCCGTGGGCAGCGCTCCAGATGGCCTCGCTTGGACGGGTTTCGTATCGGCGGCCAAAGATGGATCGGCAGGGACGGCGCTTCTTTTCCGCGAACTTGACGCAAGCGAAGAATTTTCTTTGCCGCTGTCAGACTACTTGAATGTTGAAGGTCTGGAGCCGATTGTCATCGGCGGGCGCGGTGAAGCGAGAATCGAAGACGGGATTTTGAAAGTCGCAGTCCATGAGAAACTCGGTTTCGTCTGGGTGAAGATCAAGAAAATGGAAGATGCATCCGCAGACCGCTCTTCTGCGGAAAGTCTTGTTGCCACGTGGTGCGATGCGCTTCTTGATCGTCAGATTTCGGGTACGGGCGACAAGATGATTGACGGCGGAATTGCGTGCCCTGCATGCGGCGTCATGCATGGCCGAGTATGCGACCTCGTCTATCCGCTTGTCTATCGTTGGTCCACTACCGGAGACGGGAAGTACCTTGCGGCGGCGGAGAAGGCAGTCGAATGGTCTGAGGCGACGATGCTTAGAGAAGATGGTGGACTTTACAACGACTACCAGACCCTGTGGTGGGGCACCACCGTGTTTGCGCAAATCGCCATTGGCAAGACGCTCCTTTATTACGGCGATCGGCTGCCGCGTGACCTGCACAGCTGCTGGAGCGAGATTTTCAGGCGCGAGACAGATTTTGTGGTCGAAAGGTTCGACGAAAAGTTCGTGAATACAACCAACGTGAACTACCCTGCGGCGTTTTGCGAGGCAATGGCTCTTGCCGGGGTGGTGCTGAAAGACGACGACAAGACTGCGCGCGCAAAGGCCATGGCCGAGAAGCTGATGGCGCAATTCCTGCCTGACGGCCTTGTCACGGGAGAAGGTGCGCCCATGAGCAAGCGTTCTCCGCGCGGGCATGCATATGTCGACCTCGGCTATAACCTTGAAGAGACGCTGCCGTCGCTTCTCGCATATGCAGAGATGTGCGGCGATGAGAAGATGAAAGATGCCGTCCTCGCTTCGGCCGCCCGGCATGCTGAATTCATTCTTCCAGACGGCGGCATAGACGACTCGTTTGGAAGCAGGAGCCCGAAATGGACGTACTACGGCAGCCGCACTTCAGACGGCATGCTGTCGGTTCTTGTCGCACTTGCGAAAGCAGGCGTTCCATGGGCGGGCAGGGCGATGGAACGTCATCTTGAGCTGTTCAGGCGATGCACTAATTCCGCTGGCCTTTTGGCGGGCGGTGTGCAGTACGAGGCGGCAGACGAGCCGGCGTGCGTACATCATTCGTTCTCACATATAAAGTCCCTTGTCGACGTTCTTCGTGGCGGCTCTATTCCCAGGAAGGGCGCTGATGCGCGTCTGCCGCGCGAAACTTGCTATGGCCTCAAGTCTTTCCCCTCAATTGGCGTAGAGCTTGCTGCGGTCGGCCCATGGCGCGCCACATTTGCCGGCGGCGACTCCTTCGTGCAGGGCATGGTCGGACATCGTGTTTCCGGCGGCGGGCCTTCCCTGCTCTGGCACGAAGCTGTCGGTCCGCTGATCGTCGGCACGATGGCGGACTACAGCATCATCGAAGCAAGGAATCTTCAGGATCTTCGCCATGAACGCACCGTTCTTTCTATGATGCCGCGCATGGAGGCGGGCGATATGTCCAGTTCTGCGCGTGATGTAGACGTCGAAATGAAGGCAACATGCGTTTCTAATGCGGTTGTGTGCAGCGCGCGCGGACAGCTTACGGGAAAGCGAGGTAGCCGCGGAGCTGCATACGAACTTGTTTCGCGCGTTGACGAAAAAGTGTTTTCGCTTTGTGGTAAATGCGACGTAGACACGCGCTTCATCCTCCCCGTAGTCGCCCTCAATACCGACCGTGTCGAAATCGGAAATGGGCGCGTTCGAATCGAAAAGGGCAGCTCGGTCGTCATGATTAAATCCGAATTGCCGTTTGAACTTGCAAAAACAGATCGCGGTGACCGTGCTTTTTCGCCAATCGGAGGTTTCCTCTGCGCCTATTTGACGGCGCCAATTCGCGCCGGCGATGCGTTTGGCGTGCGGATTTCCGTCGAATCCAAATAAGTTGGCTACCCAGATGGGTAGTTGAGCCAGATTTGGCATGTTGTTATAATGCCATCGGAAAATCCCAGAAAGAAGAGGTGAACCCATGATGGCAGGATATTCTAGGCGAATTGTAATGTCGGCGGCGCTTGGAGCGGTGGTCATGGCGGGGGCGCCGGTTTCTACGTATGCCGGCAGTGCTGGTCCGGACGGGACGGATTACGTTGTCTCGGCCGATGCAAACGAAGAATACGTCGTTGAAGCGGCGATTGACGGCTATGCGCGGGTCGTCAAGAAGGGCGCCGGCAAGGTTCGGTTGACGACGACGGCGGCGTCTTATGCCGGCAACGTGGTGATCGAGGAAGGCGCGCT
>SUVZ01000557.1 GCA_015061765.1 Lentisphaerota bacterium | reverse complement strand
GGTCAAAGCTCACGCGGCGGCAGCCGGCACCATGGAGAAGGTCAGAGCGGCGGTCGGTCTGTGAGCTGGCTGCCCTGACGGCGTGAAATCGCCGCCACAAGCTTGGGATTTAGGCTCTTTTCATCGGTGCTCCTGGACTATGTGCTGGTGTCATCCGGCGAAGAAAAGCCGCTGGATTTGAAACTTCCGTTGCCGGTAAAACTGGCTTCTGTCAAGACGCTTGATGGAGAGCCTGTTTCAATCACGGGGGGTAATTCAGTCAAGATGGTTCTAGACCCTTACGGGTTTGCGTTTTTCAGTGCTGTACGCTGATGTTTGGCGGGGTGTAATTAATTGGTATAAAGGATTGTATATATGCTGAAACATTCAACGTTCACGAGACGTCGGTTCGCATTGGGATACAGACGGCTACGGTACGGGAGGTCCGGTTTATCCCTTTGGCCGTATAGAAGGCTTTTTGGCTAAACACGGCAAGACAATCGATCCATCGCGCCCGTTTTTCTATGTGCAGCACCCTCATCCTAAAGATACGTGCTATGGATCCTGGGCGTGGGGACACGATAAGGGCATTGTCACGAAAACACTGTCCGCCTATCCGAATGCGATTGCGTTTTCGGGGCATTCGCATTATTCTTTGACCGATGAGCGGTCAATCTGGCAGGGATCATTCACGTCGGTCGGTGCGGGTTCGCTTCGATATACGGGAGAGACGGCAGAAGAATGGCAGACCGGTTTCGAGAACGGACGCGGCGGCGACTGGCGGGCTTCGGCTTGCAAACTGATGCGAAAGGCTCGCACCAAAGACTGTCGTCAGGGAATGCTGTGGAGCGTGTATGACGATTGCATAGTTGTGCGCCGACGTGAGTTCTTGAGTGATCTCGATCTCGGACCAGACTGGGTCATGCCGCTGCCGACAGCAGAGTCGCGTCCGTTTGCGTTTGCAGAACATGCCAAAAAGATGCGGACACCCGAGTTTCCAGCAGGGACGAAACCTGTAGTCAGAGCTGTGACGGTCATAAATCGCGGCGGGTCGTCCAAGGATGGCAAGGATAAGATTGCTGCCGTAAAGAAATCAGGATACGAAGTATCCGTTCCGCCGGTCGTTGCGGACGGCAACGCGCGGCTCTATACGCTAGAGTTTTCCGTAAAAGCCAAAGATGGAAAGGTCTTCACGAAATACATTGTCCCGAATGGATTCAATCATTCAATCAAGCATTCTCCTGATGAAATGTTCCGTCAGGTCTTGATGACGAGGATTGTGATTGAGGATGCCGCCGAACATAGCGTTCTTTCCTATGCGTCCCCGTTTGGCTGGTACGGGAAATCCTGGCTGAGCCAGAAACTTCGTACATTGGCGGCGAAAATGATAATGGAGACTGGGCATTGGGTTTCCGGCGACAATCCGTTCGATGGCGTTCCTCGAAACGAATGGTATCCGGCCAACCGTTTTGCGGCAAATGACCGTAATCCGAACTATGAAGCGTTTAAGAAAGGGCTGGCTCAGCAGACAAAATTGGCAAAGGCGGACGAAATGTCTCCCCGTGTCACGCTTGGTACCCATTCATGGTGTGACGATGCCGGTAATGCGCTTCAGGAAGTCTGGATCAAACGGCATTGCTTGCGTCCAGATTGGGTGCAGCTCAATGATTACGAATATGGCGCATACCGCTATTCGTTTCTGAATGGAAATGTTTCCCGCAAATCGCATTCCGGGAAAAGGGCAGTGTTCATGGTGCGCCGGTTCGATCCTGCGGCACTTGGCGATGAGATCTCGCTTTCACTCAGGTTTTCATCTCAGCCGGTGTCTGTAAAATGCGGTGACAGAGAGCTTGTGAAGGACGGAAATGGCTGTTGGACGCTTCCGCACGATGCGTTCAGGGCATGTGTGTCGAAGGTGGGGGGCGCATCGGAAGATGGCGTTTGTGCTGAACTTCCGGAAATTGCAATGACCGTCGAGCCGGACAGGAAGTCCTCTTGCGTCGTTGTGAAAATCACCAATCGGTCGAAAAATGATTTCCGGGATCTTTACGGGGTCGTCCACCTGCCTCCGGAATTTGCCGTGCGCCGTCGTGCATTTGAAATCAAATCTCTTGCCGCTGGCTCGACAATCAAGCGTTCGGTTGCGTTTGGAGATGCCGAGGCGGAGGTATGTCCGGTGGATCGGCAGCTGTTCGCCGCATCGATGGACTATACCATGCACGGAACGAGAAAACGTCTGTGGGCAAAGACAGAAGCGGACTCGCCTCAATCCATTTCTGTCGTACGGGATACCGCGATGTGGACGGATGCCGTATATGGCAAGGATTTGGATGAGGCAGAACTGAAAGCGCTTTCGGACGAGCGAGGCGCGTTGCGGAACCTTTCGGGCGGAATCACATGGAAGCGTCCAGACAGGACACCAGCGGATGCTTGGTATAATGCGACTGTGGGAGGGAATGCTTATTCCGACACGAAACTCAAGGAAGTCCTGGCTTCCGGAAAAGCCGCCGTTGCGGTGGCGTACCAGTTTGAGGCGAAGGGAGATACTGTCGCAATATTTGCGAACCGTTCTTCAGCCGACAAGAACGCTGCCGTGTTTTCCCTGAATGGCGAGAAAGTGGATGTCCATGCGTCACCTGCCGTACTTCCCGCTAAAAAGGGGGTGAACAGTATTGTTATTAAGGTTTCCGCAGGTGATTGGCGGTTGTCGAGAAACATTCAGCTTGCGGT
>SUVZ01000556.1 GCA_015061765.1 Lentisphaerota bacterium | reverse complement strand
CAATCTTGCGGGCAGCGGCTCTGCCTGCCACAAAAGTGCCCGCACCTTGCTTTCGGAAGATCAGACCTTGCTTAACAAGTTCATCAAGCGCACGCAAAACCGTTGTGTTGGAAAGTCCATGCCGCCGGATCAGCGAACGGACGCTGGGGAACGGATTGGAGTTCCCGTACTTTCCGCTCAGGATGTTTCCCTTGAGCGTTTCAACAAGCTGTTTGTATTTGGAGTTGTCCATTTCAACGACGCACCTTTGTTAATCGCCGCTGATTATATCACCCTTTTTGCACAGATAACCACTGTTAGCGAACACTTTTTTGTTTTTTTTTTACTTTACACAAGCGCTGTTCTTATCTATCCCAACCGCAAGGCGCCGCTTTTGATAATATTTTGTTTAGGAGCCAGGTGGATCAATCGAACCAAAACGCATCTTTCATCCCGGTGTCTTGCATCAGGGTCTGGAGATCTCGACCCTATCCAGTTCTACATCACCCTGCACAAAAAGGCACAACCCATCCATCGTGGGCAACGGAATCCTCTGGAGAGAGGAAAAATCAAATGCACCGATGTCATACCATCCCCATTCTTCACGCAATCTGTCGCGCGGCGTCTCCACGCGCATACGCCCCTGAGCCTTGGGAAGCCAACGCACCCTCAGTCCCGCAGCGAAACCATACTTATCGGCAATCCGTCCAAGACTCCTCTCGACATTGCTCTTCTTCCGCAGACGCACTCGCACCCTATATTCAGCGTCCTCGTCTGTGGCCATAAGCCGGATGGGGATCTGCCAGGCTCGATCTATGGGGATATACTCCAATTCCGCAGCAGGTATCTCGACACATTTAGAACCCTCTGCGGGAGGTTTCCAGTCCGCCGCGGACCTGAAATGGCCGAGCATTGTCGTGTGCCGCACACGATAGTCCTCGGAAAGGGAAATCGTACGCTTTGCCGCCCTTGCCTCGTCCATCCTGGAGACAAATTCAGCCGCAACAGGTTTCATCGCCTCCATCCGGGCAATGTGCGGCGCAAGATTGTCGGTTATCCATACCGTCTTCCAGCCTCGCTCGTAAAGACGCTTCAGGCGCACATACATTACGGGCAGTGCGCTCATCCGTACGTTGTACAGCCTCACCGGATCATCCTTGACCGCCATCTCCGACTCTCGCCACAGTCTCTCCCACCTTACGAGCTTTGCATCCGTCAACTGCGGAAGATTCTCACCGTAGATTCCGGCACTGGACGGCTCGGCGTCAGGATCGGGATTGTGTTCATTCTTGATGTCAAATGCACCGTAAAGCTCATTGAAGTATTGGCGTACTACGGGAAGTCTCACCCATTAAACCAGTCCGAACCGTATTCTCAATAACTTTTGCACCTATGTTCACCCCTGTTTATTGTCATATTTTCATTATTTTCTATTTTCTTTGATTTTTACATTTCGAAGTGGATACATCTGTACCTTTTCTCATATCCTTATTCTCATCCCCCTCCGGTCAAGCTGATCGCAAAGCGTATGCGGAACATGTCTCGCTTGAGCGAATGGAAATTGTAGGCGATGAGCCCCTTCGCTTGTGCGCCGCAACTGACGCGTAGCCAGATCAAAGCCGAAAATCGCGAAAACCCAAAGGTTTTTCGGGTGTTTCCCTACGAATTTCCGGTCATCTCACCGCATTGCCGTGAATGCGGTAGCCCGGCGAAAGCTTTCCGGCCCCGCCGAAGACGAACATAAGTCCGTTCGGCATCTTCTCAAACACATTGCCCGATACGTCGATGTCCACGGTATCCGTCTCCATTCTATAGACAAGCAGCGGCGTCGCCACAATTCGGTTCGGCCTTGATAGCGCACCCCATCCTCCGCCGACATTCACAGAGCAGCTGTCCGTGAACGAGCAGCGGGAGAATCCCATTCCGGGCTTCGCCCCTTTGCACCATACTTCAAACGCCTGCGACGAATCCTCGATGTGGCATCTGCGGAAATGGATGTCGTTCCATCCGGTCGAAGTCGGCGTGCCCTGCATCGTGAGAGCGACATCGTAGATGCCATGGAACCGGCAGTTCTCGACTGTTGCATCGGAGCAGTTCGAACCGAATTCGACTCCGTTGCCGTAGCGTACGCGCATGCCCTTGTAGCCGAGAAGCTCCGATCCGCCGACATTCTCGAAATCGCAGTCGCTGATGCGCATGTCAACAGTGGGGGACATTTCCCATCCCGCGCATATTCCATGTCCTCCGACCGCATGTATGGACAGGTTGCTCACCACAGTATGCGAATGGAGTATGATTCCGGTCACATTCACGGCGACGCGCATGTCGCTGGAGAGAAGAGCTGGGTTGTTCGTGCTGTAGACGTAAAGCCTTCCCTCGTGCCCGGCGAAATCCCACTGCCGGTTTATGTCATGGTGGCAGAAATGCCTCCACGGCTTGACCTCTCCATCCACAAGCAGGAAACCGGGATTCGCGTCATCCGTCGCCACGCCCGAACAGTTGGACGGATTGTTCAGGTCCGTGTACCAGTAGTTGTACCGGGCCGCTTTCGTCCGCCAGATTGCGGGATCATTCCGCAGATTCTTCGTGCCGGAGATCACCGGCTTCGGTCCCCTGCCGAATGACGAGATGACTGTCCGAGTGGAACTGTCGATTCCGCCTCTCACCTCAATCTTGCCGTAGAACACGTCGCCGCACCGCAGCAATGCCGTGCCGCCGGCCGGAAGACCCGAATT